>NZ_BAFQ01000061.1 GCF_000308375.1 Nocardia aobensis NBRC 100429
CGGCCCCCGTCCGCCCCGGCATCGTCGCGCCGAGCCACCCCGGTCTGGGCGCCACCCCCGGTGGTGGCTTCCACGGTGGTGGACTGGGCGGTGGGCTCGGCGGTGGTTTCCATGGCGGTTTCGGTCACTGACACCGCTCACCGAGCGGGTTCGGCCACCGATGCCGGGCCTGCGACTACGAGGCTGTGTGCTGATCCAGGACGTCGAGGTAGTGCTGGTTGGACATGATGCCGAGCAGATTGCCGAACGGGTCGATCACCGAGGCGGTGACGAAGCCCGGACCGCGTTCGGTGACGGGCTGATGTTCGGCGGCGCCGAGTTCCCGGAGCCGCCGCAGAGACGCGTCCAGATTGTCGACATGCCAGTACAGCAGCGCGCCGCCGGTCCGGTGGGCGGGGTCCGGGCAGTAGCGGCGGTCGATGATGCCGAGTTCCTGCCGGTAGTCGCCGATGCGGAATTCGATATAGCCCGGAACTTCGAAATACGGTGCGGTATCCAGTAATTCGCTGTACCAGTGCTTGGCGGCGTCCAGGTCGTCGGCGTAGTAGGACACGGTCGTCATTCCTCGCAGCATGGTTTTCTCCTCGGTCGTTGCGGTGTCTCATACGATCTTCGCGCGCAAAGTGCTCACCGAATGAGCACTTTGTTGGGCAGAATTGCCGCATGCGCGCCGACCGTCTGATTGCCACGCTGCTCCTGATGCAGGCGAGGGGCCGGGTGACCGCCGCCGAGGTCGCCAGGGAGCTCGAGGTTTCCGTGGCGACCGCGCGCCGCGACCTCGAGGCGCTGTCGTCGGCCGGTGTTCCGGTCTATCCGCAGCCCGGTCGCGGCGGGGGCTGGGCGATGGTCGGCGGCGCCCGGACCGATCTCAGCGGAATGAAAGCCGACGAGGCGCGGGCGCTGTTCCTGCTGCTCGGTCCGGCCGCCTCGGGATCGCCGGCCACCCGCTCGGCGCTGCGAAAACTGTTGCGGGCCTTGCCGGAGACGTTTCGGGAGGAGGCGTTGGCCGCCTCGGCGGCGACGCTGATCGATCCGGCCGGCTGGGGCCGGCAGCCGCACGCCGAGCCGGCGGAGGTCGCGCTGTTGCAGCAAGCCGTCACCCGGCGGCGACCTGTCCGCTTCCGCTACGGTCCGGCCGGTCGCGACCGTCTCGTCGAGCCGTGGGGCGTCGTCGGCAAGGATGCGGTGTGGTACCTGATAGCCGGAACCGATCGAGGGCGCCGGACCTATCGGGTCGATCGGATGAGCGAGGTGACCGTCGAAGACGGCGTCACCGTCGTCCCGGCGGATTTCGACCTGGCGCAGGCGTGGTCGGAAATCGTCGAACAGATGGAACGCCGCCGCGGCGACGTGTCGGCGATCGTGCACGCCGATGCCGGGATCGTGCCGGTCCTGCGTGATCGGCTGGGCCGGCACTGCGTCGAGGACGGTCCGGTCGACGACGGCCGGGTACGGCTGCGGATCAGTGCGCACCTGCCGCGCGCGATCGCCGAACAGCTCGCCGGATTCGGGAGACGCCTCGAAGTCGTTGCCCCCGAATCGATTCGGCGCGAGCTGGCCGCGCTGGCGGCCGAACTCACCACGATCTATCGCTGATCCGAGGGCTCAGCGAGCGGTGAAACCACCGTCGACGGCGACCGCCGCGCCGGTGACGAAGCTCGCCTCGTCGGAGAGGAGGTAGGCGCACAGGGATGCGATCTCCTCCGCGCGCGCGATCCGGCGGAGGGGATGCAACGCCGCGACCGCTGCCTCGCCTTCGGGTGTCGCGCCCATCGACGAGCGGAAGGCGGGAGTATCCACCGCGCCCGAGACCAGGGCGTTGACCCGCACGCCCGCGGCGGCTGTCTCCAGCGCTACCGCGCGGGTCAGGCCGACCACGCCGTGTTTGGCCGCGACGTACGGAGCGACCGAGGCCATGCCGACCACGCCGAGGTTGGAGGCGTTGTTGAGAATCGCCCCGCCGCCGGACGCCAGCAGCGCCGGGACCTGGGATCGCAGACCGAAGTACACGCCGGTGAGATTCAGTTCCAGATCCGCCCGCCAGCCGTTTTCGTCGATGTCCTGCACCGGGCCGAAGGCGTTGACCGCCCCGGCGTTGTTGAATGCCGCGTCCAGCCGTCCGAATTCGTCGATCGCGGTGCGGGTGAGCCGCTCCACGTCCTCGGCGACGGTGACGTCGGTCGGCACGAAGACGGCCCGGCCGCCCTCGGCCCGAATGTCCGCGGCGATCCGGTCCCCGGCCTCCTTACCGCGAGAGCCCAGCACCACCGCGGCTCCCTCGGCCGCCACGCGCCGGGCCACGGCCGCACCGACCCCGCTGCTCGCACCGGTGATCAGCACGACCTTCGATTCGAACCGGTTGTCCATCGTCGTCTCCATATCTGCTGTTTCCACATCCGTTGTCTGCCACGTGATCTCGCGGCAGCTGTCAGTCAAGTCGTGCGGAGCCGGCAAAGCTGGCGGGATTCGGACCTATAGTTGATGCGTCATGCAACGCTCGGGCCGGCATACCGCCGGGTAACGGAGGCGGGGCTGTCAGTGCGGATGCACGATCGGTGACAATGACTCGGTGAACAGTCCTCGACTGATTGCCCTGGATGTGGACGGGACCATCCTGCAGGCGGGCGCACCCATGAGTCCGCGGGTGCGTGCGGCGGTGCGCGCCGCGGTCGATGCGGGCGCCCACGTGGTGATCACCACCGGCCGCACCCTGCTGGCCACCCGTCTCGTGATGGAGGAGCTGGGACTCGAGGAGGGGCAGGCGCTGTGCTCGAACGGCGCTGTGCACGTCGACATTTCGAACTGGGAGCCGCTGGCTGTGCACACCTTCGACCCGGAACCGGCGGTCGCGACACTGCGTGCAGTGCTGCCCGACATGGTGCTGTCGGTGGAGAAGGTGGGTGTGGGCACCTGGGCCACCGGCTACTATCCCGGCAGTTTCCGGCTCGGCGAATTCCGCTTCGTCGACGATGCGGAGTTGAGCCTGGAACCCACCACGCGGCTGAACGGCTGGTGGCCGGGCGGCAGCCTCGACGAAATGATCGACGCCGTCGGCGAACTCGATCTTCCCGGCGCCGGCTGGGTGCACGGCGAGGACGAACCGTGGCTGGTCGCGTCCAAGCAGGGGGTGTCCAAAGGCTGGGCGCTGGAACAACTACGCCTGGCCCTCGACATCCCGCTGGAGCAGACCCTGGCCATCGGCGACGGGTACAACGATATCGAAATGCTCACCTGGGCAGGGCATTCCGTCGCCATGGGGAATGCCGTGGCCCCGGTCCACGAGCTCGCCGACGAGACGACCGCCGATATCGGCGAGGACGGGGCGGCCCTGGTGCTGGAGCGCTGGTTCGGGGGATGAGCCCCGGCGCGCGAAGCCGCGCGACCGACGCGAGGCCGAGCCCGAATCAGGCCGAGAGTTCGAGTGACAGCCGCCCGGCGGCGTGATAACGGTCGAGCGCGACCTCCGTGAGAAGCCGGTGCGGCCCGATCGGGGGTGCGTGCACGAGGCCGGGTTCGGCGTCGGCCAGCCGATCGATGAGCAAGCCGGGGGCGAGGAACCACGGGACGACCATCACCCGGCGGGCTCCCCGGCTGCGCAGTTCCGACGCCGCTCGGGTCAGCGACGGCTGCGTGGTCGCGAAGCAGATCGCGGACCGCCAGCCGGTGCCGTGCGTGAGCGCCGCCGCGACCTCGGCGGTGATCCGGTTGGCGGCCGCGGACGAGGAGCCGACGGCTGCGACCGCGAGACCCAGGCCGGCGTCGTCGCGATCGGCGCCGGCGTCGAACGCTCGATCCCGCAACGCCGCCACGAGCCGTGCGTCGGTTCCGAGCACATCGGCCTGCGTGATCCGCAGCAACGGATGCCGGTGGCGGGCGGCCGCCAGCATGCCGGGCAGGTCCACCCGGGCGTGAAACGCGCTGCCCAGCAGCAACGGAACGACGATGGCTTCGGTATGTCCCTGTGCCGCAACGGCATCGATGACCTGTTCCACCGAGGGGGTGTTCAGATCCAGGAATGCCAGTCGTACGTCGACATCCGGACGCTGTTGGGCGATCTCGGCGACTACGGCCGACATCGTCGCCGCGGACCGCGGATCACGGCTCCCGTGTGCGACCGCGATGAATGCCGGGGCGCGCCCGTTCCCGACTGCGGCAAGTCCGGTGCCGGAGGGCATCGCGGGCGCGGCCAACGGCCGCAGCGACCGCTCGCCGTTCCCGAATGCTCCACCGGCCGAACTCATCTCAGTTACCGACCTCGACCGAGGTCAGCACGTCGCCCACCAAGCCGGCGGCCAGGGTGTTACCGCCCGCCGGGTCGATGAGCAGGAAGCTGCCGGTGTAGCGGTTGACCCGATAGTCGTCGGCCGCGATCGGCTCCGCGACGCGCACCGAGATGCGGCCGATATCGTTGAGCGCCAGCGATTCCGGATTCGGATCGGCGGCCAGGTTCTGCTCGTCGAACCGCTCGATCAGCGCGCCGACGATGGCCTGCGTGGTCCGGGTGCCGTGCTTGAGCAGCAGGCGGGCGCCGGGCCGCAGCGGCTTGTCGCCGAGCCAGCAGACGGTGGCGTCGAACGAATCGATCGGTTCGGGTGCGTCGGCGGCCGCGACGATGGTGTCGCCTCGGGAGATGTCGACGTCGTCGGTGAGCAGCAGGGTCACACTGCGGCCGGGCTGGGCCGAGGGCAGTTCGCCGTCGGCGGTATCGATGCGGTCGACCGTGGTCCGGATACCGGAGGGCAGCACCACGACCTCGTCGCCCTTGGACACCATGCCCGCGGCGACCTGTCCCGCATATCCGCGATAGTCCGGATACTCCGCCGTCCGCGGGCGGATCACGTACTGGACGGGGAAGCGCAGACCCACCTGATGGCGGCCGGTGCTGTCGGCATCGACCGGCACCGACTCCAGATGCTCGATCAGGGAGGGGCCGTCGTAGAACGGAGTTTTCTCCGACCGCGACGCGATGTTGTCACCGTGCAGCGCCGACACCGGAATCTCGACGACGTCCTCGGCGGCCCAGCCGAGTTTGCTCGTCAGCTCGGTGAACTCGGTCACGATCTGGGCGAAGACCGCTTCCGCATCGTCGACCAGATCGATCTTGTTCACCGCCAGCACCAGCTTCGGCACACCCAGCAGCGCCATCACGGCGGCGTGGCGCCGGGTCTGCTCGATGACGCCCTTACGGGCGTCGACCAGCAGGATCACCAGCTGTGCCGTCGACGCGCCCGAGACGGTGTTGCGGGTGTACTGCACGTGGCCCGGGGTGTCGGCGAGCACGAAGGACCGCTTCGGCGTCGCGAAGTACCGGTAGGCCACATCGATCGTGATGCCCTGTTCGCGTTCGGCGCGCAGCCCGTCGACCAGCAGCGAGAGATCGGGAGTGGCCAGACCCTTGTCGACCGAGGCCCGGGTGACGGCGTCGATCTGGTCGGCCAGCACCGATTTCGTGTCGTAGAGCAGACGTCCGACCAGTGTGGACTTGCCGTCGTCGACACTGCCGGCGGTGGCCAGTCTCAGTAGGTCGGACATCAGAAATAACCCTCTCGCTTGCGGTCTTCCATGGCGGCCTCGGAGACGCGGTCGTCGCCGCGGGTCGCGCCACGTTCGGTGAGTCGCGACGCGGCGACCTCGGCGAGGATGTCGTCGTTGGTCGCGGCATCGGAAAGTATTGCGCCGGTGGTGGATCCGTCACCGACGGTGCGGTAGCGCACCGACTTGACGACCAGCTCCTCACCCTCGCGCGGACCACCCCAGGAACCCGGGGTCATCCACATGCCGTCACGCTGGTACACCGGCCGCTCGTGCGCGTAGTAGATGGTCGCGAGTTCGACGTTCTCACGCGCGATGTAGCGCCAGATGTCGAGTTCGGTCCAGTTGCTCAGCGGGAACACCCGCACGTGCTCACCGGGCGCGTGCCGGCCGTTGTACAAGTTCCACAGTTCCGGGCGCTGCCGCTTCGGGTCCCAGCGGCCGAACGCGTCGCGCAGCGAGAAGATCCGCTCCTTGGCCCGCGAACGCTCCTCGTCGCGCCGGCCGCCGCCGAAGACCGCGTCGAAGCGATTCTCGGTGATGGCGTCCAGCAGCGGCACGGTCTGCAGCGGGTTGCGAATACCGTCGGGCCGTTCGGTGAGCCGGCCGTCGGCGAGGTACTCCTCGACGCTGGCGACGTGCAGCCGCAGCCCGTACTTCTCGACCACGTGATCGCGGAAGGCCAGCACCTCGTCGAGGTTGTGGCCGGTGTCCACGTGCAGCAGCGAGAACGGCAGCGGCGCGGGCCAGAAGGCTTTCAGCGCCAGGTGCAGCAGGACCGTGGAGTCCTTACCGCCGGAGAACAGGATCACCGGCCGCTCGAATTCGCCCGCCACCTCACGGAAAATGTGGATGGCTTCGCTCTCGAGGGCGGCAAGGGTATCGAATTGTGTATCGGTCACCGTTGAAGTCATGAGGCGTGCAACCCGCATTCGGTCTTGGCGAGGCCGGCCCAACGGCCGCTTCGCGGATCGGATCCCGGTTCCGGCTTCCGTGTGCACGGAGCGCAACCGATGGACGGATATCCCTCCTCGACGAGAGGGTTGACGAGAATGCCGTGCTGGTCGATATACGCGGCCATCTCGTCATCGGACCAGGCGGCGATCGGGTTGATCTTCACCAGGCCGAAGCCCTCGTCGAAGGAGATCAGGGGCGCGTTGGCCCGGGTCGGGGCCTCCACGCGCCGGATGCCGGTCACCCACGCGTTGTAGGGAGCCAGCGATCTCTTCAGCGGCACCACCTTGCGCAGCCGGCAGCATTCACCGGCGTCGCGGGCGAACAGATCCTTGCCGAGCAGCTGATCCTGTTCGGCGACAGTATTTTCGGGCTGCACGTTCACGATGTTCACGCCGTACACGGTCTCGACCGCGTCCCGGGTGCCGATGGTCTCGGCGAAGTGGTAGCCGGTGTCGAGGAACAGGATGTCGACGCCGGGCCGTACCTGCGCGGCCAAGTGCACCAACACGGCGTCCTGCATATTCGAGGCGACGATGTAGCCGGAACCGAAGATGTCCTCGGTCCACTGCAGCAGTTCGGTCGCCGAGGCGTCCGGGCCCAGCCGCGCCGCGCCGTCCTCGGCGATCCCGCGCAGCTCGGCTTCGCTCAGCTTGTCCAAAGTGGTTGCCATACTGAATCTCCCGTTACCGAAGGTCGGCCTCGTCGGCGCGGACAGCCCATTGCGCGAACCGCTCGCCGTCGTTGCGGTTCTTGACGAAATTGCGGACAACACGCTCGATGTAGTCGCCGAGCTCCTCGCTGGTCACCTTGTGCTGGCGTAGCTTGCGGCCGAAGGCGGCATCGAGCCCGAGAGTGCCGCCCAGATGAACCTGGTAGCCCTCGACCTGATTCCCGTTGCCGTCGTCGACCAGCTGGCCCTTGAAGCCGATATCCGCGATCTGCGAGCGGCCGCAGGAGTTGGGGCAGCCGTTGATGTTGATCGTGACCGGCACATCGAGTTGCGCGTTGATGTCGGCCAGGCGCTGATCGAGTTCGGGCGCGAGCACCTGCGAACGCTTGCGGGTCTCCACGAACGACAACTTGCAGAACTCGATACCGCTGCAGGCCAGCAGGTTTCGCCGCCAAGCGGACGGGCGGGCCTGAAGTCCGAGCGGCTCCAGCTCACCGATCAGTTCCTCGACCTTGTCGTCGGGAACATCGAGCACCACGAGCTTCTGGTACGGGGTGAACCGGATCCGATCGGCGCCGATCCGCTCGACCGCGTCGGCGACCTTGGTCAGGATCGTGCCCGACACGCGGCCCGCGATGGGGGAGAAGCCGATCGCGTTGAGCCCGTTGCGCAGCTTCTGCACACCCACGTGGTCGATGGGACGGGTGGGCTTCTCCGGCGCCGGGCCGTCGATGAGCTTGCGCTGCAGGTACTTGGTCTCGAGAACTTCTCGGAATTTCTCGACGCCCCAGTCCTTGATCAGGAACTTCAACCGCGCCTTGGTCCGCAGGCGGCGGTAGCCGTAGTCGCGGAACAGCGAGACGACCGCCTCCCACACATCGGGCACCTCCTCGAGCGGCACCCAGGCGCCGACGCGCTGAGCGAGCATCGGGTTGGTGGACAGGCCGCCGCCGACCCACAGATCGAAACCGGGCCCGTGCTCGGGGTGTTCGACGCCGATGAAGGCCACGTCGTTGATCTCGTGGACCACATCCTGCTGGCCGGAGATCGCGGTCTTGAACTTGCGGGGAAGGTTCGAGTACTCCTTCTTACCGATGTAGCGGCGGGTGATCTCCTCGACCGCCCAACTGCCGTCGATGATCTCGTTCAGCGACTCACCGGCCAGCGGGGAGCCGAGCACCACGCGCGGGCAGTCGCCGCAGGCCTCGGTGGTCTGCAGGCCGACCGCCTCGATGCGCCGCCAGATCTCCGGGACGTTCTCGATCTCGATCCAGTGGTACTGGAGATTCTCGCGATCGGACAGGTCGGCGGTGTCGCGGCCGAACTCCGTGGAGATCTGACCGAGGGTGCGTACCTGCTCGACGTTCAGCGCGCCACCGTCGCAGCGGATGCGCATCATGAAGTACTTGGCTTCGAGCAGATCGATGTTCTCGTCACCGGTCCAGGTGCCGTCGTAGCCCTGCTCGCGCTGGGTGTAGAGGCCCCACCAGCGGAAGCGGCCGCGCAGATCGCTCTTGTCGATCGAGTCGAATCCGCCCTTGGCGTAGATGTTCTCGATGCGCGCGCGGACGTTGAGCGGATTGTCGTCCTTCTTGCTCTGCTCGTTCGCGTTCAACGGCTCCCGGTAACCGAGGGCCCACTGGCCCTCGGACTTGCGGCGGACCGGCTTGCCGGTGCGTTCGCGCGGCCCGGAGGCCTCCGGACGGGGCCGGGCACGACGCTCGCGGGCGAGGCGTTCACGATCGGCGCGAACGGACTCGGGGGTGGGACCGGCGTCGGTACTCGACGTCATAGGGTCGCTCCTGAAGAAGATGGATCAGGCCTTGCGGCAGGCGGGAGGGGCTGGCTCGCGCCTTCGGTGTTCAGCGAATCGGACCGATGGGCATCGCGACGGATGCCGGGAACCGGGAGAGGGGAGGCCGAGCTACCGGAGGCGATCCGGCAGACAACTGGCACTGCAGACACGCTTGAAGTCGACATGGCGGCGCGCCACGAGTCGTACTCCAAGTCCGGTCATGACAGTTATTGTGCCATGTCAGATGGGTCTTTCCGACGGGTGGGTCATATTCTCCGCAAAAAAGCGGGAAATTCCCTGGACGGCCGTCCTAATTTGTGAGATGCGTCATAGAACAAGCGGATTCGCCGATTGCCGTACCGGCGGGTCCGTTCGGAGGGGTGCCGAGCGGGTCGGTCAGGGCAGCACGACGAGCTTTCCGGTCGCCTCGTCGTTCTCCATCCGGCGGTGGGCCGCGGCGATGTCGTCCAGCGCGAAGACTTGGTCGATGTTCGGAGGCAGAACACCCGCTTCGACGCTGTCGACGATGCGCTGCAATACGGCCGTGCTGCCCACGCAGTCGTCGCTGTGGAAGGCGGTGAGCCCGGTTCCGGACGGGATCATCGCGATCGGCTCGAAGTCCGGGATCAGCCATCCACTTAGCGAGCCCGCCACACAGACCGTGCCGCCGCGGCGAACCAGACGAAGCGAATCCACCGCCGTACGCGCCCCGACCAGATCCAGGACGTAGTCGGGACCCTCGGGCCAGATCGCCCGCACGGCCCCGGCCACGGATCCGCCGTCGTCGGCCAGGACATGATCGGCGCCGGCCGCGATCAGCGCCGACACCTTCGCGGGCCGGCGGGTCGTGGCCACGGTGTCGATACCCTCGGCGGCCGCGAGGCAGATCGCGGCCATGCCCACCGACGAGGTTCCGCCGCGAATCAGCAGCCGCGCGTGCCGCCCCGCGGACAGGACGCCCGAGGCCGCCAGCGCGCCGTGCGCGGTCAGATACATTTCGGGCAGCGCGGCCAGTATGTGCCACGGCAATGTGGTGCGGATCGGCATCAGCAGCGTGTTCGGTAGCAACGCGAATTCCGCGTATCCGCCGTCGAATTCGCGTCCCATCCCGCCCATCACCGCCGCGACCGTCGTCCCCTCCGGCAGGCCGGGATCGGTCGAGACCGCCACGTCGCCCACGCATTCGATACCGAGTACGCGCGGGAACCTCACCGCCGGGGAACGGCCCTGCCGGGTTCGCAGTTCCGACCGATTCACCCCCGCCCCGCGCACCCGCACCAGACTCCATCCCGGCCGGACCTGGGGAATCGGGCGCTCTCCGATCTCGAGCACCTCCGGCCCGCCCGCCCGCACACAGACCGCCGCACGCATCGTCGTCTCGCTCATGCGTTCACTGTCGTGGACCACCGAGGCGGCCGACCACCGATAGAATGCCACGTTATGCCCGTTCGCCGCCACGCCGCCGAGACGGGTCCGACGTCGCGGCTGTGGCCCTCCGGTGGCGTTCACCAGTGGGCTTCCGGAGCGTCGAGTTCGGTCCACGCCCATGCGCGCGGACATCTGGTGTACGCCGCCCGCGGTGTGCTGTCGGTGCACACCGAGCGCGGGACGTCGATCGTGCCGGCCAGCCGAATCGGCTGGACCCCAGCCGGATTCACGCATCAGCACCGCGCGCACGGACGTACCGACATGCGGATCGTCTTTCTCCCCGCGGCGCCGGCCCGGCTGCTACCGGATCACCCCGCCGTCTTCGGGGCCACCGATCTGGCCCGCGAGATCTTCCTCAGTCTCACCGGGCCCCGCGACCACGACCGCGGCGCGCGTGCCCGACTGCATCGCGTTCTCGTCGACGAACTCCGGGAAGCCCACGAGCAGCCGCTGCAACTGCCGCAACCTCGCGACGACCGATTGCAGGCCGTCGCGCGGATCCTGTACGACAATCCCGCCGACACCACCCCGCTGGCCGAACTCGGGCGGGCGGTCGGTGCAGGTGCGCGCACGCTGAGCCGGCTGTTCCACGACGAGCTCGGCATGACCTTCTACGAATGGCGCACCCAGCTGCGCATCTCGCACGCCCTCGTGCTGCTCGCCGAAGGACACGACGCCACATATGCCGCGCACGCCTGCGGGTGGGCGAACCCCAGCGGTTTCATCGCGGCGTTCACCGAGATCGTCGGCACCACTCCCGGCAGATATGCCCGCTCGCATCGGACCCAAGGTGGGCGACCGGCGCCGGAAGCGGTCGACTGACCGGTGTGCCGCCGGTCACTGCGGCGCACCGGGCACACTGGTGGGGTGACCGCATCCGCTCCCGAACAGACCACCGCCGCGCCGACGCTGCGCGATTTCGGCGGCGGGCCGTTCGGGATCTACGTGCACGTTCCGTTCTGCGCGACGCGCTGTGGTTACTGCGATTTCAACACGTATACGGCGGGCGAGCTGGGTTCCAGCGCCTCGCCGGAGTCGTGGCTCGAGGCGTTGCGCGGAGAATTGTCCACGGCGGCAGCGGCTTTCGCGGAACTGCCGAGCGCGCAACCGCCGGTCTCGACGGTGTTCGTCGGCGGCGGTACCCCGTCGCTGCTGGGCGGTGACGGCCTGGCCGACGTCCTCGCCGCCATTCGCGCCGAATTCTCCCTCGCCGCCGACGCGGAGGTGACCACGGAATCCAATCCGGAGTCCACCTCACCGCAGTTCTTCGAGCGCATCCGAACCGCCGGGTACACCCGCGTCTCGCTCGGCATGCAATCGGCCGCGAGCCACGTCCTGCGCATCCTGGACCGTACTCACACGCCCGGCCGCGCCGTGGCCGCCGCTCGCGAGGCGCGAGCCGCCGGTTTCGACCACGTCAACCTCGACCTGATCTACGGCACACCCGGTGAATCCGACGCCGACCTCGACGCCAGCCTCGACGCGGTCCTCGCCGCCGGGGTCGACCACGTCTCCGCGTACTCCCTGATCGTCGAGGACGGCACCGCCATGGCCCGCAAGGTCCGCCGCGGCGAACTCCCCGCACCCGACGAAGACACCCTCGCCGCCCGCTACGAACGCATAGACGCCCGCCTCGCCGCCGCCGGCTTCGACTGGTACGAGGTATCCAACTGGGCCACAACACCTTCCGCCCGCTGCCGGCACAACCTCGGCTACTGGGACGGCGGCGACTGGCTCGGCGCCGGCCCCGGCGCGCACAGCCACCTCGGCGGGGTGCGCTGGTGGAACGTCAAGCATCCGGGCCGCTACGCCGAGCGCATCGCCTCCGGCGCCGGACTACCCGCCGCCGGATGGGAGGCGCTGACGGACGCGGAGCAGTACACCGAACGGGTGATGCTGCGCGTGCGCTTGCGTTCCGGTCTTCCGGTCGGGGAATTGGACGCCGATGGGCGTGCGGCACTCGAGGGTGTGGTCGCCGAGGGACTGGCCCGGGTGGCCGATGGTCGGCTCGTCTTGACCGATCGAGGGCGCCTGCTCGCCGATGGAGTCGTCCGCGATCTGCTGAGCTGACAGTCGCCATCTCTCGGGGCGATGTGACGGACGGTACGCAGCGTTTCCGAATAATCCTGCGGCACAGAGCTTATCGACCGCCGAGCGATGTGGTCCCGATCCGCGTCGTGACAGCAAATCGCCCGTGATCGCCGACGTGCCCGATCCGCCATGCTTCGCAGTTCCGGCAAGTCGTTACCTTTGCGCACCACTGATTCGGCCGGTACCGTCTAACGAGCTTGACGGGGGCGGGTGAGCCGGTCCGACCCCGAGCGATGCGGCACCGGCAGACGTGAGGGGCGAGATGGCCAGCTGGGGGAAGGCGGCGCGGGGGATTGCGCTCGGTGTGGGCGTCGTTGCGGTGGTAGCCGGGTGCAATTCGGGCGGGGGATCGAAGGGGAGTGCAACGAGTGCTCCCGCATCCGCGACTGTCGCAGCGGACGTGCCGGCGGGTTTCGACGCATGCCAGCTCCCACAGTCTTTGATCCAAGCTGAGAAGCTGAAGAACAAGGGGACCGACACCCATGACGGTGGCGGCGGCACCAAATGGCGTGGCTGTATCTGGGTCGTATCGGATGGTTACAGTGCGTCGATCGACTCCACGAACATCACCTTGGATATGGTCCGCGCTAATAAAGATTTCACGGTCGGACAGGAGTTGTCGGTGGCAGGCCGCCCGGCGTTGGCATATGGCCCCACCAATCAAAACAATTTGCAGACTCACTGCATCCTCAGTGTCGAGGTGAGAGGCGGCAGTCTCGAGGTGAGTGTGAACAACCCACCGAACCGTAGCGCAACCGGAGGCGAGGATTCGTGTGCCATCGCTACCCGCTTGGCCGCGGGTATCGGTCCGGTGATCCCCGCGAACCTATAGACGTGTCGCCTGCTACGGGGATGCGGACGTAGAAACGGGGAGGAAGTAAAACAGTGGCTGACGATGCTTCGGCCCAGTCGGGGTCCTTGGCGAATTCGATCGACGATGCACGTGACGGCAATCTTACGGTCAAATTCAGCGACAAAATCCGTGTCAACGCCGACGAGTTCGTTTATATAGAGCGCGATTGCCAGGCGTTCAAAGACGAGATCAGCGCGTTACAGCAAATCGCGCAGAACATTGCGGATCGTCAGCATTGGGGCCTCGGTGAGTTGACTGAAGGTCTCGACTCGGCGAAAGTCCTGGTGGGATGGTTTCGTGGTAAAGCCAAAATAGTCGACCCGACACGAGACACGTCGAACAACGTCTACGACATCTTGCAGCAGCATTATCAGATCGTCGATGATATACAACGTATCCATCGCGCAATCGCCCAGAAGTACGTGGAAACCGACCAGGAATTCGCCGCCGAATACAACGCGCTGATGGCGAACACCCCCGCGAGCCCCATCGGGAAGGTGCAAATTCAGCCCGGCATCGTTCCCCAGAGCCCTGCGGTGGGAGCGCCGTAGTGGCCACGGGCAACGAAAACCCCAGGATCACCAACGGCGGTGAGAACCCCGACAGCTGGACCCATCAGAAGATCTACGACTCCTTCGTCGGCCTGAACACCACCGAGGCGAACCATGGGTGCGGTGAATACGAGGAGATCGCCCGGCGGTGGAATTCGGCGGCGGAGTTGTTCGCGGCCCGTATTCACAACTCCAGTTCGGCGGCGTGGGAGGGCCCGGCGGCGACGTCGACGCGCGACGCGATCAATAGATATGCGCAACGGGCGCTGGATCTGGTGACTCCGTTGAATCAACTCGCGCAGCGGGTTTCGTCGACGGTCGACGGTGTGGACAAGACGAGAACCATCGTGGACAAACCGCCGGCGCACGCGTCGGGGTGGAATCCGACGAGTTGGCAGATGCTGGGTATGCACGGTCCCAGTTCGCCGTCGGTCCGGGGCGATTGCGAGAACGCCGCCCGGGAGGCCATGCGGGATCACTATGTGAAGCAGTTCGTCGCCGCGGACGGGCAGATCCCGGTTCTGCCGGTACCCGACAATCCGGCCGATCCGCTGTACAAACCGCCGGGGACGTCTGTCGCGCCGCCTCCGACGGGTCCCGGACCCGGCCCTGGCCCCGGGCCGGGACCGGGGACTCCCGGTCCCGGGCAGCCGGGAAGTCCGACCGACAACACGCCGTCGACGAATCCGTCGTTCACCGCTCCGTCGTCGACGACGCCCTCCGGTCTCGGTTCGCCGGCGAATTCTCCGACCACGCCCAGTGCCGTGGACCCGTCCGGATTGGGGGCCTCGACGATGCCCAGCGGCTTGTCGGGCGGAGCAGGCGGGCTGTCCGGTGGCGGTTATCCCGGCGGTGGTCTCGGCGGCCTGCCCGGTGGGTCGACACCCGGCGGTCCGGGGCGCAGCGTCCCGGGGGGCCCGGCCGGCACCGCGGCGAACGCGGCCGCCACCGGCGGCGCGCTCGGAGGCAAGACGGGGACCTCGGGTATGCCCGGTATGGGCGGCTTGGGTGGTGCCAAAGGGAAGTCCGAGGGCGAGGAGAAGACTCACGACCTGCCCGAGTGGCTGCGGAACATGGAGAACACCGAGGAGTTGCTCGGTCCCGCACCGCGAACCATTCCGGGCGGCGTGATCGGCGGCGACTATGCCGAGCCGCCGGCCGGTTCCGGCTGATCGCACCGGTTCGCCCCTGTCACCCGAATCCGTCTGTTTCGCCGCCGTTCTCGTGATCATCGAGTCCGGCGGTGCTGTCTCGCATGATCGGAGCGTTTCCCCACGATGGCCGAATGGAGTTGGGACCCGGACGATTTCGCGGTCCTGTGGTACAGCGATGCCAACGATCGGATACCGGTGCCGCTGCGCTATACCAGCAAGCTGGCCACCAACGACGAGGTCACCGCACACCGGGCCGCCGTGCGCGCCCGATACGGCACCGACGAGTTCGAGCAGCTGAATCTGGCGCTGCACACGCTCACCACCTCCGAACTCCGCATCGAAATCCACGGCGAATCTGCGGTTCTCGGCAAGGGCAGGCCGCGCGAGTACCGCGTGATCGGCGCGCGCACCCCCTACCACGCGGTGATGCTGACCCAGACCGCCGACGGCGACGCCGACGGTCCCATCCGCTGCCGGCTGTTCCCCACCGACCAGCTCGCCGGCCGCCTGGCCGCCATCGTGCCCGGATGCCCTCCGGGAAACGGGAAGCCGGGCACCTTCCACATCGACGACCTGCGCGGCCCGGACGACGGCTATACCCGCAACTCCGCGCGCGACCGTTTCCACCGCCTCACCGCCCGGCCCCTCGACGGCACCGGTATGGCGGGCCTGTTGGCCGGTTATCTGCACAGCCGCCCCGACCCCTGGAACATCCTCGGATGGTTCGACGTCACCGGTGACGGGCGTTATCTGCGGGAGCAGTCCCGCGAGCACATCGCCATTCGCCCGGCGGCGAGCCGAGATCTGGCCGCGCACTTCGAGACCTGGATCGACCGAGCCGTGCGCCGCCTGCGCGAGGAGCAACCCGCCACCTGGTAGCGATCCGGTGGATCGGCCGATTTCGCCCGGAATTCGGCGCTGCCGCCCGGGCACGGGCCCGGACAGCGTAGGGTTCGAGGCAACTTGAGGAGATCCATGTCACAGGCACGCCACATCACACTTGTCCACGAGCAGAGCGAGTTCGCCGAAACGCGTGCCGCGGAGAAAGCCGAGGCCGCGCGGCGCGGGGCGCTCGCCGCGCGGGCGGTGGCCAGTCATTCGACCGGAGTCGACGACTGCCAGGCGCTGCTGACGATGCTCGGATTGGATGCGGCGGCAGGCAAACTCGTCGCCGAATCGGACTGAGTTCGCGCGTCGGGCGACGATCGGACCTCGTCGCCCGCGCCTGCCGTGATTCCACCCCGCTCCGCCGCGCGACCGGGTGCCCGGTGCCGGTCCGGTACCACTGTGCGACCTCACACGCGGGAACTTGTCCGCACAGGAACTAAACTGGTGTCGGATCAACCGGGAATCCGCGCGGTCGACGCTGCCCGTCTGCGGCCGTGTGGACCCCGAAGGCGAGCGAGGAGGTGGGGCCGATGTCGAGCACCGAGAAGCGGCGGCTGGAGGTCCTGCGCGCGATCGTCGCGGACTACATCGCGACCAAGGAGCCGATCGGGTCGAAAACGCTGGTGGACAAGCACAATCTGGGTGTCTCCAGCGCAACCGTGCGCAACGATATGGCGGTCCTCGAGGCTGAGGGCTACATCACTCAGCCGCACACGAGCTCCGGTCGCATTCCGACCGACAAGGGCTATCGCCAGTTCGTGGACAACATCGCCGAAGTCAAGCCGCTGTCGAATGCCGAGCGCCGCGCGATCATGGAGTTCCTCGAAAGCGGCGTGGACCTCGACGACGTCCTGCGCCGCGGGGTGCGGTTGCTGGCGCAGCTGACCCGGCAGGTCGCGATGGTGCAGTACCCGACGGTCTCGGCGTCGACGGTGCGCCACCTGGAGGTGGTGGCCCTCAATCCGGCCCGGCTGCTGCTGGTCGTGATCACCGACACCGGGCGGGTCGACCAGCGGCTGGTCGACCTGGGGGCGGTGATCGACGACGAGGATCTCGCCGCACTGCGCGGCATGCTCGGCAAGGCGATGGACGGTAAGCGTCTGTCCGCCGCCTCGAGCGCCGTCGCGGCGTTGCCGGAGAACGCACCCGCCAGGCTGCGTGATGTGCTGGTCCGGGTGTCGACCGTGCTGGTCGAAACGCTGGTGGAACATCCGGAGGAGCGGTTGGTGCTGGGCGGCACGGCCAACCTGACCCGCAACGCCGGCGACTTCGGCTTCCCGGGCTCGCTGCGTGCCGTACTCGAGGCGCTCGAGGAGCAGGTGGTGGTGTTGAAGCTGCTGGCCGCCGCGCAGCAGCCCGGCACGGTGACGGTGCAGATCGGCGAGGAGACCCGGGTCGAGCAGATGCGCGGCACCTCGGTGGTATCCACCGGGTACGGTATGCCGGGTACCGTGCTGGGAGGTATGGGAGTGGTCGGCCCGACCCGGATGGACTACCCCGGCACGATCGCCTCGGTCGCCGCGGTCGCCCGTTATATCGGTGAGGTGCTCGCGGAACGATGAGCCCGCCCCGGTAACCGGGATCCGCGTCGGCCGGCAACCGAGTTCGCCGGTCGGCCACAGTGAACATGGCAGCATCGGCTGCGAGCAGGGATGCTGGACGACACCCATTCGGAACAGGACTAGAGACTCAAGTGGCACGGGACTACTACGGAATCCTCGGCGTCGGGCGCAATGCGTCCGACCAGGAGATCAAACGCGCCTACCGCAAGCTGGCCCGGGAACTGCACCCCGACGTCAACCCGGATCCGGACGCGCAGGAGCGGTTCCGCGAGGTATCCACCGCCTACGAGGTTCTCACCGACTCCGAGAAGCGCCGCATCGTCGATATGGGCGGCGACCCGATGGAATCGGCGGGCGCGGGCGGTGGCTTCTCCGGCGCCGGCTTCGGCGGTCTGGGCGATGTGTTCGAGGCCTTCTTCGGCGGTATGAACGCGACCAGTTCGCGCAAACCGCGCGGGCGGGTGCAACCGGGCGCGGATTCGCTGCTGCGGACCCGGCTGTCGCTGGCCGAATGCGCGGTCGGTGTCACCAAGCACCTCACCGTCGACACCGCGGTGCTCTGTGATCTGTGTCAGGGTTCGGGCACCAACGGCAATTCCAAGCCGGTGCGCTGTGAGACCTGTGGCGGCGCGGGTGAGGTGCAGACCGTGCAGCGGTCCTTCCTGGGGCAGGTCATGACGTCCCGGCCGTGTCCGACCTGCCGCGGCACCGGCGAGACCATCCCCGATCCCTGCCGCAAATGCGGTGGCGACGGCCGGGTGCGTGCGCGCCGCGAGATCGCCGCGCCGATTCCGGCCGGTGTGGCCAACGGCATGCGGGTGCGGCTGGCCGCGCAGGGTGAGATCGGCCCCGGCGGCGGACCGGCCGGCGACCTCTACGTCGAGATCGTGGAGCAGCCGCACGACACCTTCGTCCGCGACGGCGACGATCTGCACTGCACGATCCGGGTTCCGATGGTCGATGCCGCACTCGGCACCACGGTGGTCATCGACACCATCCTGGACGGGCCCACCGAACTGACCATTCCGCCGGGCACCCAGCCGGGTGAGGTGTCGGTGCTGCGCGCCCACGGCATGCCGAAGCTGCGCTCGAGCTCGCGCGGCGATCTGGTCGCGCACCTGGACATCGTGATCCCGACCAAACTGGACAACAAGCAGTTCGATCTGCTGCGCAAGTATCAGGCGATGCGCAACGGCGAACACACCGAGGTGCTCTCGGCCCAGTCCGAACACAACAGCGGATTGTTCGCGCGGCTGCGCGCCTCGTTCAGCGGTCGCTGACAACGCCGTGGCCGCAACGGTTTTCTACCTCGACGACATTCCGCCGGTCGGCGCGGTCGCGGTGCTCGACGGCCCCGAGGGACGGCACGCCGCGACCGTGCGCCGCATCCGGGTCGGCGAGCCGATCACGCTCTCCGACGGTGCGGGACTGCTCGCCGAATCCGAGGTCGTGGCCACCGGGCGGGATCGACTGGACCTGAAGGTGCTCGACCGGGTGGTCGCCCCGCCCGTGTCGCCCCCGGTGACAGTGGTGCAGGCACTGCCCAAATCGGATCGCTCCGAACTCGCGGTCGAATCGATGACCGAGGCGGGCGCCGACGTGATCGTGCCGTGGCAGGCCGCCCGGTGTGTCGCGAACTGGGAAGCCAAGGCGCGCAAGGGCGTCGACAAATGGCGTGCGGCGGCCCGGTCGGCGGCCCGGCAGTCGCGGCGGGCCTACATTCCCGAGGTCGCCGATCTGCACCGCACCCTGGATGTGGCCGAGCTGGTCCGGAAAACCATCGCGGACAACGGCATCGCGATCGCGCTGCACGAATCCGCGGCGGCACGATTCGCCGAGCTGCCGTTCCCGCAGACCGCGCCGATCGTGTTGATCGTGGGCCCCGAAGGCGGCCTCGACGAGTCGGAGCTGGATGCGCTCACCGCGGCCGGTGCCACCGTCGCGCTGTTGGGACCGACCGTGCTGCGCACGTCCACCGCCGCGGCGGTCGCGCTCGGTGCGCTGGGGGCCCTGACTCCGCGCTGGTAGATCGCGTCGGCGGGATGGCAGGTGCCATCGGCGGCGCGGTCATTCCACCGGGCTATCGCGCCGCATGCCGGCGAACGTCCCGGCCGATCGCCGAGCTGCGATGTCCGTGCGCGGACGGAATCCGAGGCTCGCGACCAAGCCGGCCGCGACGACGATCAGCACGCCCACGTACAGCACCAATCCGGCCCACCCGTGCCAGCTGTAGGCCAGGCCCGCCAGCGCTCCGACGATCGAACTGCCCACGTAGTAGGCGAACAGGTACAGCGAGGAGGCGGCCGCGCGATTGCCGGTCGCGGTGGCGCCCACCCAGGCGCTGGCCACCGCGTGCGCGCCGAAGAAGCCCGCGGTGAACAGCAACAGCCCCGGCAGCAGGATCGCGAGTTGGTCCGGAATGGTCAGCAGCAGACCGAGTCCCATCGTCACGATGGAAATCGCCACTACCGGGAAACGGCCGATTCGATCGGCGAATCGGCCCGCCGCGGTGGACGAGACCGTGCCCGACAGATACATCAGGAAGACCGCACCCGCGGTGGCCGCCGACAGACCGAACGGCGACTGGATGAGCCGGTAGCCGAGGAAGTTGTACACCGAGACGAATCCGCCCATCAGCAGGAAGGCCAACCCGAACAGCGGTAGCAGCGCGCGGTTGCGCAGATGTGCGGCGAGATCGCCCAGCAGCGCTCCGACGCCGAGGGGCCGTGCGACGAAGTAGCGCGAGGGCGGCAGCATCCGCACGAACCACACCGTGCACAGCGCGGCGCCCACCGCGAAAATCGTTGCGCCCCAACGCCAGGACGCCACTTCCAGGGTGAAGGCGGGGATCAGCCGACCGGCCAGACCGCCGATGGTGGTGCCCGAGACGTAGATGCCCATCGCCGCGCCCAATCCGGCCGAACCGATCTCCTCGGCGAGATAGGCCATCGCCACCGCGGGGACGCCGGCCACGGCGATGCCCTGAACAGCCCGGCCCGCCAGCAGCACGTCCAGATTCGGGCTGAACGGCAGCAGCAGCCCGATGACGCTGGTCGCCATCGCGGACGCGATCATCACGCGGGTGCGGCCGAACCGCCCCGACAGCACGCTCACCGGCACGATCGCCACCGCCAGCAGACCCGTGGTCAGCGAGACCGCCAGTGCGGCGTGCGCGGGCGTCGCGCCGAAGGCCGTCGACAGGCTCGGCAGCAGCGCCTGCGCGCTGTACATCGACCCGAAGGTGGTGAGCCCGGCCGCGAAGAGTGCGAGGGTGATCCGGCGTTCGTGGCGCGCGTCCTCGGTCGTCCGGGTGGGAGCGGTGGTCACGGTCGCGCTGGTCATTCCTCCACCGTGGCTCGGCGGGGCTGGAAAAGGAAATGCATAATGATCGGTAAGTTGATGCAAATGCCGCATTAGGTGAGCTGAGCGCGGGGAGCCTTCCGATGGCGAGTGACGATTTGCACTGGTTTCTGACCCTCGCCGAACTCGAGCGCGTGGGCGCGGCCGCCGACCGGCTGCATCTGGCCCAGCCCACGCTGTCGCGCATGCTCGCCCGGCTCGAACAGCGGCTCGGCACGCAATTGTTCGACCGGCACGGTAAGCGGCTGACGCTCAACGAATCCGGGCGCATCTTCTACGAACACGCCCGCCGCGCCCAGGCCGAACTGGACGCCGCGGGCCGGGCGCTCGCGGATCTGGCGAATCCGGCGCGGGGGTCGGTGCGGCTGGCGTTCGTCCATTCCTTCGGCGGCCGGGTGGTGCCGGAGTTGATCGCCGGCTTCCGGCGGGTGTCGGGGCGGATCACGTTCCGGCTCGATCAGGGGCCCGCGAACGTGGTGGCCGCCGAGGTCCTCGACGGCACGGCGGATCTGGGCCTGACCTCGCCCGAACCCGCGCTGCCGGGACTGGGCTGGCGCACGCTGTTCCGGCAGCGCCTCGCCCTGGGCGTGCCGGTCGACCACCGGCTGGCGGGACGGCGGCAGATCCGGCTGGCGGAGGCCGCCGAGGCCGAATTCATCGCCATGCCGACCGGATACGGGATGCGCAGAATTCTCGACGAGCTGTGTGCCGCAGCGGATTTCCGCCCGCGGATCGCACTGGAGTCCAGTGATCTGGTGACCGTTTCGGGCCTGGTGGCGGCGGGACTCGGCGTGGCGTTGCTGCCGTTGGAGGAGCCGGCGGTGCGGGGACCGCAGCCCGGGCCGGTGCTGGTTCCGCTGTCGGATCCGGGCGCCGCCCGCGCGGTCGGGCTGATCTGGTCGGCCGACACCGTGCCCGGCGAGGCGGTGCGCACCTTTCGTGACTTCGCCGTCGAATGGGCGCGCCGCAGCGGCCGGTGAACGGACGGTGACGACCCTCATCTTCCGGGTGAGCGGGCTCTGAGCTGCGGCTGGAGATCAAATAAGTGGGCGGTGTCGGAGCCGCGCGATAGACTTTGAGAACAGGAGAGGATCCGTTCGAGACCGGAAAGCAGGCCATAGCTCCTTTTGCGAACATCAGGCGATATCGGCGACCCGACAACACCCACGACCGGCATCGGAGCCGGTGCCCCCGGCAATGGTAACGGTTCGGGTCCAGCGGCCCGGACGGTGCGTTCCAGCATCGAACTGGCCCCCGAGTCCGTGTTCGGATTCCTCGGTTCCGCCGACGCGAACCTGCGTGAACTCGAAGGTCTGCTCGACGCCGACATCCACGTACGCGGGAATTCGGTCACCCTCACCGGTAAGGCCGCCGATGTGGCGCTGGCCGAGCGGGTGGTCGAGCAGCTCGTGGCGCTGACCGCGCACAACCGCGTCGTCACCCCGGAAGCGGTCCGGCATACGGTCTCCATGCTGACCGAGGGATCCTCCGATTCCCCCGCCGAGGTGCTGAGTCTCGACATCATCGCCCGGCGCGGCAAGACCATCCGCCCGAAGACGCTGAACCAGAAGCGCTACGTCGACGCCATCGACGAGCACACCATCGTCTTCGGCATCGGCCCGGCCGGTACCGGTAAGACCTATCTGGCGGTCGCCAAGGCCGTGCAGGCGCTGCAGAGCAAGCAGGTCACCCGCATCATCCTCACCCGTCCGGCGGTGGAGGCCGGGGAGCGGCTGGGCTTCCTGCCGGGCACGCTGAACGAGAAGATCGACCCGTATCTGCGCCCGCTCTACGACGCCCTGCACGACATGATGGACCCCGAGGCGATTCCGAAGCTGATGGCCTCCGGCGTGATCGAGGTCGCGCCGCTGGCGTACATGCGCGGACGCAGCCTCAACGATTCGTTCATCATCCTGGACGAGGCGCAGAACACCACGCCGGAACAGATGAAGATGTTTTTGACCCGGCTCGGCTTCGGCTCGAAGATCGTCGTCACCGGCGACGTCACCCAGGTCGACCTGCCCGGCGGGACGAGGTCCGGACTGCGGGTGGTCAGCGACATCCTCACCGATGTGGACGACATCCATTTCGCGGAGCTCACCTCCAGTGACGTGGTTCGCCATCGGCTGGTCTCGGACATCGTCGACGCCTACGAGCGCTACGAGTCCGATGCCCGCCCGCAGGTGGCGCGGCATTACCCGGGCGGCAACCGCGCCCAGCGCCGCGCGGCCGACAAGGCGGCGCGCCGCTGAGTTGTAGGAGCGGCGCGCCGCTGAGTTGTAGGAGCGGCTCGCCGCTGAGTAGCCGGAGCGGCTCGCCGCTGATGTGGTGGTGAGCCCCCGCGCGGCCCCCATTAGGCTGGCAGGGTGAGTATCGAGATCGCCAACGAGTCGGGCATCGACGTATCGGAACCGGATCTGGTCAGCGTCGCGCGGTTCGCGATCGAACGGATGGACGTGCATCCGGCGGCCGAATTGTCGATGGTGCTCGTCGATCTCGATACCATGGCCGACCTGCACATGCGGTGGATGGATCTGCCGGGTCCCACCGATGTGATGTCGTTCCCGATGGACGAACTCGAACCCGGTGGCCGCCCCGACGGCGCCGAACCGGGCCCCTCGATGCTCGGCGACATCGTGCTCTGCCCCGAATTCGCCGCCGCTCAAGCCGGTAAGGCCGGTCATTCCCTCGACCACGAGCTGGCGCTGCTGACCGTCCACGGAGTGCTGCATCTGCTCGGCTACGACCACGCCGAGCCGGAAGAGGAGAAGGTGATGTTCGGCCTGCAGAACCGCCTGCTCGCCGAATGGTACGAAAGCCTGCGCGAGGCCGCCCGCCGTGCCGAACTGGCCGAGCGCGACCGCCGCCTGCTGGGCAAGACCGGATTCACCGCCCCCGGCGATCCCCTGGATCCCGCATGAGCGTCACCACCCGGGCCCGAGCTCGGGCGGCCGAGGGCAGAGCGTGAATGCGCTGATCCCGCTGCTGCTGGCGATTCTGCTGGTGCCCGTCGGCGGTGTCTTCGCGGCGATCGATTCCGCGTTGATGACGGTTTCGGCGGCGCGGGTGGAGGATCTGGTCCGCGCGGACCGGCCGGGCGCCCGCCGGCTGGCCCGGATCACGATCGATCGGCCGCGCTACGTGAACCTCATGGTGTTGCTGCGGCTGACCTGTGAGATCGCGGCGACGGTCCTGCTGGTGGCCGCACTCGGCGAGGTGCTCAGCTGGGGGTGGGCGCTGGCCGTGACCGCGGTGATCATGGTCGTGATCGACTATGTCGTCATCGGTGTCGGCCCGCGCACGCTGGGCCGCCAGCACGCGTATTCGATCTCGCTGGCGGCCGCGCTGCCGGTGCAGGCGATCGGGGCGCTGCTCGGCCCGGTGAGCCGGTTGCTGATCATGATCGGTAACGCCATCACCCCGGGGCGCGGATTTCGCAACGGCCCCTTCGCTTCCGAAGTGGAACTGCGCGAGATCGTCGATATGGCGCAGCAGAGCGGTGTGGTCGACTCCGAGGAACGCCGCATGATCCAGTCGGTGTTCGAACTCGGCGACACCGCGGCGCGCGCAGTAATGGTGCCGCGCACCGAGATGGTGTGGATCGAGGCGGACAAGACGGTGGCGCAGGCGATGTCGCTGGCCGTGCGGTCCGGGCATTCGCGCATTCCCGTGGTCGGCGAGAACGTCGACGACATCCTCGGCGTGGTCTATCTGAAAGATCTTGTGCCGTATGCGGATCGGGGCCGCAGTGTGCAGGTGCGGGCGGTGATGCGGCCGGCCGTGTTCGTGCCCGACTCGAAACCGCTCGACGCTCTGCTCGACGAGATGCAGCGTCGCCGCAATCACATGGCGCTGCTGGTGGACGAATACGGCGGGATAGCGGGGCTGGTCACCATCGAGGACGTCCTCGAGGAGATCGTCGGCGAGATCGCCGACGAATACGACACCGACGAGATCGCGCCGGTGGAGGAACTGGGCGAGGGCGTCTACCGCGTCTCCACCCGGCTGCCGGTCGAGGATCTGGGCGAGCTGTTCGGCTTGGAGATCGAGGAGGAGGACGTCGACACCGTCGGCGGCATGCTGGCCCACACACTGGGCCGGGTGCCGCTGCCGGGATCGGAGGTCGTCGCGCACGGGCTGCTGCTGCAGGGCGAGGGCGGCGCCGATACCAGGGGGCGGGTGCGCGTGCACACCGTCGTCGCGCGCCGGGCGGGGGAGCCGGGCGAACTGTCGGGCGCGCTCGCGGATGCGGTGCGCGGCGACCGTCAGGGGCGGGAAGAGACGTCGAGATACGAGAACGGAGATGGCGATGACCGAGGGTGAAACCGCCGAATCGAACACCGGCGAATTGAGCGCCGAGGACGGCAAACTGCTGGTGCTGGCCCGCGGTGCGATGGGACGCACCGGCGGGGTGGCGGGCGCGGCGATCCGCGATACCGACGGCCGCACCTACGCCGCCGGCACGGTGGACCTGAACGCGTTGTCGCTGTCGGCGCTGCAGGCGGCGGTCGCGGCCGCGATCTCCAGCGGTGCGGAAGGGTTCGAGGCGGCGGTGCTGGTCGGCGGGCAGGATGCCGATCCGGGCGTGGCCGCGGTGCGCGAGGTGAGCGCCTCGGCCGCGATCATCGTCACCGATCGCAAGGGTGCGACCTACCGCACCGTCGACGCCGGAACCGAGACGGCACGATGAGCGTCGAGCAGCCCGGTGAGGGCGAATTCCGTTCCGGCTTCGTCTGTTTCGTCGGCCGGCCCAATACCGGCAAATCCACGCTGACCAACGCCATGGTCGGCCAGAAGATCGCGATCACGTCCTCGCGTCCGCAGACCACGCGCCACACCATCCGCGGCATCGTGCATCGCGACCACGCTCAGCTGATCCTGGTCGACACTCCGGGACTGCACCGGCCGCGCACGTTGCTGGGGCAGCGCCTCAACGATCTGGTGCGCGACACCTACTCCGAGGTCGACGTGATCGCGCTGTGCATTCCGGCCGACGAGAAGATCGGACCGGGTGACCGCTGGATCGTGCAGCAGGTCCGGCAGATGGCGCCGAAGACGACCCTGCTCGGCGTGGTCACCAAGATCGACAAGGTGGACAAGCCGCAGGTCGCCGAGCAACTGCTCGCGGTCTCGCAACTGCTGGGCCCCGAGGCCGAGGTGGTTCCGGTCTCCGCGGCCAAGGGGGAACAGGTCGAACTGCTCGTCGATGTGATCGCCTCCAAGATGCCGGAGGGCCCGGCGTTCTACCCCGACGGTGAGCTGACCGACGAGCCCGAGGAAACCCTCATGGCCGAGCTCATCCGCGAGGCGGCGCTGGAGGGTGTGCGCGACGAGTTGCCGCATTCGCTGGCGGTGGTGATCGAGGAGATCATGCCGCGCGAGGAACACGAGGACATGCTCGACGTGCACGCGCTGCTGTACGTGGAGCGGCCGAGTCAGAAGGCGATCATCATCGGCAAACGCGGCGCGCGGCTCAAAGAGGTCGGCACCGCGGCGCGCAAGCAGATCGAGCACATCCTGGGCACCCGCATCTATCTGCACCTGCACGTGAAGGTCGCCAAGGACTGGCAGCGCGATCCCAAGCAGCTGCGCAAGCTGGGCTTCTGATCGATGCTCCCACCGGGGATCGGCCTCGAGCCGGTGCGGTTACGGGGTTCGACCTCAGGTCTCGCGTCGATGCCGTCGCTTTCTGTGATCTCCGTCTCGGGGCGCGCGCGAAACGCGGCGCGCATCCGGGTAACCGCCCATATCGGATTCGCAGGTGGGCCGTAGTCGAATTGTGATGTGCGATTCCGGTATTTCCGCAGGAGCGGGCGAACTGTGTGCGCACGCACATTGTGAGACGGGCCTACGATCCTGGCGTGAAGTGGATGTCCCGGGCGTTCGGCTCGAAAGAGCTGCCGCCACAAGTGCGTTCGGATCTGGAATCGGAAGGGATCGTCGTATTCGGCCCGGTGAGTGGATCGCTGGCCAGACGCAATTATCGGACGCCACTGCACTACGGTTCCTCCAGTTGGGAGAACATCGTCGGCGGCACCATCGGGATGAGCAGAAAGCGCCTCGTCATCTGGGGTAATCAGGAGGCGTTGGTCGACGTCTGGCTGGGTCATCCCGCCGTCACCATGGAACTGCAGGGGCCCGAGCGCATGCTTGTCGAGGCCGACCGCGGCGCGATCGACCCGATCCGCACCGGCTGGACCACGTTGATGCTGCGCACAATTCACGCACCCCGCATCGCGCAGCTGTATGCCGAGGGACTGCCGCGCAGCGTGTAGCGGCCACGAAGGCCTGGCGCACCCGCGGGGGCGGATGCCCGGCGACTCGGTGGCCGGGGCGGTTACGTGGCGCCCGAGCGGTGTCGAGTGGCGTGGGGGCGCGGGCACGTCGGGGTGGCGTGGGAGACTGTGAACGTGTTGTTGTATCGGGACCAGGCCATTGTGCTGCGCCAGCACAAGCTGGGTGAGGCCGATCGCATCGTCACGCTGCTCACCCGTCAGCACGGGCTGGTCCGGGCGGTGGCGAAGGGTGTGCGCCGCACCCGGTCGAAGTTCGGCGCCCGGCTGGAACCGTTCGCCTATATCGACGTGCAGCTGTATCCCGGACGCAACCTCGACACCGTGACGCAGGTGCACACCGTGGAGGCGTTCGCCGCCGATATCGTCGCCGACTACGGTCGCTACACCACCGCCTGCGCGGTGCTGGAGACCGCCGAACGTCTCGCCGGTGAGGAGCGCGCCCCCGCGCCCCGCCTGCACACCCTGACCGCCGGCGCCCTGCGCGCGATCGCCGCCGGCCGGCGCCCGCACGAACTGATCCTCGACGCATTCCTGTTGCGCGCCATGGGTTTCGCGGGCTGGGCGCCCGCTCTCGACGAATGTGCCCGGTGTGCCACCCCCGGCCCGCACCGCGCCTTCCACGTGGCCGCCGGGGGAGCGGTCTGCGTGCACTGCCGTCCGCCCGGCTCGGCCACGCCCGCGGTCGGGGTCCTGGAATTGATGAGTGCGCTCAATCGCGGAGACTGGACCGGACTCGACGTGGTTGCCGAGTCCGTCCGCCGCCAGGCCAGCGGGCTCACCGCCGCCCATCTGCAATGGCATCTGGAACGGCAGTTGCGGACGTTGCCGTTGATCGAGCGCTCTCGTCCGCACGAGGCGGCGGAGCCGCCGGCGTCGCGGGTGGGATAGACCGGCCGGCTACCCGAGGTCGGCCAGCTGCGGGACCGCCGGCGCCATGGCCTCGATCCACGCGGCGGGTGAGCCCGTGGTCGGGGTGATCAGCACCGCGTCGATGCCCAGTTTCGCGTAATCGGCCATGCTGCGGACGAATTCGTCGCGAACGTCCGGATTCGGGCGCGGATTGTTGGCCATGATCGTGGTGCGGATGGTGTCGAAATCGCGACCGACGTCGTCACAGTGGCGGCGCAGCACGTCCAGTTTGTGGGCGACGTCCTCCGGCGACGTGCCGAACAGATTGCAGGCGTCGCCGTACTGTGCGACCAGCCGCAGCGTCTTCTTCTCGCCGCCGCCGCCGATCAGCACACTCGGGCGATGGATCGGCTGCGGTGCGCACAGCGTCTCGGCCAGCTGGTAGTACTTGCCCTCGAACGGCCCGTTGTTCTGCGGATCCCACATCTGCGCGCAGATCCGCAGTGTCTCCTCCAGCCGCTCGAACCGCTCGGCCAGCGGCGGGAACTCGACCCCGAGCCCGCGATGCTCCCGCTCGAACCACGCGGCCCCGATCCCCAGCGTGGCCCGGCCGCCCGACAGCACGTCCAGGGTGGTGACGATCTTGGCGAGCAGACCCGGATGCCGATAGGTCACGCCGGTGACCAGCAGTCCGAGATCGATCGAGGTGGTATGTGCCGCAAGGTATCCCAGCGTGGTGTATCCCTCCAGCATATTCGCCTCGGCCGGTAGGCCGGTCGGCTCGATCTGGAAGTAGTGATCCATGAACGACAGCCAGGTGGCGCCCGCCACCTCCGCGGCCTGGCCTACGCGCGCCAGCTCTCCCGCGATCGCGGGGGTGCCGCCGTCGATATCGAAGATAGGAATGTGAAATCCGAGCTCCATGGAGTTCTCCCTCGTCAGTGACTGACTTCCCGTGGAGAACGCTATGCCCTGGAGCGCACTCCAGGTCAAGAGGTTTCCGGGAATGCGGGCCCTGCGTGCGGCTCGGACGGGGTAATTTCACTGGAAGGTCCCACCAACCCTACGGAGAAAGCTTCGATGTCTCACGAGCTTGTCGAGTTCGATACGGAGAAGGCGCATTCGGCGCGGATGTACGACTACTACCTCGGCGGCAAGGACAACTATCCGGCCGATCGCGAGGCCGCGTCGAAGGTGATGGAGGCGTTTCCGGAGACCGCGCAGGCCGCGCGGGCCAATCGCGAATTCGTCCATCGGGCAGCGCGTTTCGCGGCGCGCAATGGTGTGCGGCAGTTTCTCGACATCGGCACCGGAATTCCGACCGAACCGAATCTGCACAACGCCGTGCAGGCCGTCGATCCGCATTGCCGCGTCGTGTACGTCGACCACGACCCTCTGGTGCTGGCGCATGCCCGCGCGCTGATGATCGGCTCGGAGAAGGGGCGTACCGAATACATTCCCGCGGATGTGCGCGATCCGGACGTGATCCTCGGCTCGGAGCAGTTCCGCGCGGTGATCGATCTGTCCCGGCCGGTGGCGCTCAACCTGGCCGCGATCATGCATTTCGTCACCGACGAAGAGGGCGCCTACGACATCGTGCGCACCTATATGGACGCGTTCGCGCCCGGGTCCTACCTCAGCATCACCCACGCCTCCAGCGATGTGAATCCGGAACGACTCGCGAAGGTGGCGGCGGTCTACGCCCAGGCCGGGATGAAGGTCGCCCTGCGCAACAAGGGCGAGGTCGCCCGCTTCTTCGACGGGCTGGAGCTCGTCGAGCCCGGCGTGGTTCCGATGCACCGCTGGCACCCGAATCCGGACTTCTACATCCCGGAGGAACGGCTCGCGTGGGCCGACGAGGCGTTCGGCATCTGGGCCGCGGTCGGCGTCAAGCCCTGAGCGGATGCGTAGGCCCAGGTCGGCGCGGAAATCCCACGGCACCGGTCACGGGCGGCGCGCGGTGATGCAGGATAGGTGGCGTGATCGGTAACCGCTCCCAGACCACCCGCACGATTCGTCCGCCGTCACCGCACCCGTCGGGCGCCACCCCGCCCGCGCTGCCGCCGGAGTTCGTGCCCAGGCATGTGGCGCTGGTGATGGACGGCAACGGCCGGTGGGCCCAGGATCGGGGGCTGCCGCGCACCGCCGGGCACGAGCGCGGCGAGGCGGTGCTGATGGACACCGTCGAGGGGTGTATCGAGATCGGCGTGAAATGGCTTTCCGCCTATGCCTTTTCGACCGAGAACTGGCGGCGCAGTCCGGACGAGGTCAAATTCCTGATGGGCTTCAACCGCGACGTGATCCGGCGCCGCCGCGACGAGATGCACGAGATGGGCGTGCGGGTGCGCTGGGCGGGCCGGCGACCGCGCCTGTGGCGCAGCGTGATCAAGGAATTGGAGATCGCCGAGGAGCTCACCAAGGACAACACCGTGATGACGCTGACGATGTGCGTCAACTACGGTGGCCGCGCCGAAATCGCCGACGCGGCACGGGAAATTGCGCGGAAGGTGGCGGCCGGACAGCTGGATCCGGAGAAGGTCACCGAATCGACCTTCGCGAAGTATCTCGACGAGCCGGATATGCCGGATGTGGATCTGTTCCTGCGCCCCTCCGGCGAGCTGCGCAGTTCGAACTTCCTGATCTGGCAGTCCGCCTATGCGGAGTTCGTCTTCCAGCACACCCTGTTCCCTGATTTCGACCGGCGCGACCTGTGGGAGGCCTGTGTGGAGTACGCCAAGCGCGATCGCCGGTTCGGTGGTGTGAAGTGAGCAACGATCTGACCGTCGCCCGGGAACTGCAGGCCCAAGCCGCCGCCTGCCTGCGTCGATGCGATATCGCCGTGCGGGAGGAGGACGGTGACGCCCTCGGCTTCGAATACGAGGGCGCGCTGTGCTCGTTGCGCGGCGTCACACTGGCGCCGGGCCTGGACGTCCTCACGCTGACCTGCGTGCTCGCCTGGGATCGCCCCTTGAAGCCGCAACTGCACAAGCGAGTCGCCGATCGCAACAACGCCCTGCAGTTCGGCTCGCTGACGATCATCGCCCACGAGAAGCTCGCCGACGTCCTGCTGCGCTATACCTTCCCGGCAGCCGGCCTCGACGACGACGCCCTGGCGACGATGCTGCTGCTCGTCCTGTCCGGCGCGGGCCGCGCCCGCCAGGGCCTGGTGCCCTGACCGGCCCGGTGTGCCGCTGATCGAATCAGCGGGCGATGTGGGCGCAGTCGCGGCAGGTGCCGAACACCTCCATGGTGTGGCTGATGTCGGTGAATCCGTGCTCGCCGGCGATCGCCGCGGCCCAGGCCTCGACGGTGGGGCCCTCCACCTCGACGGTGCGCCCGCACTGGCGGCAGACCAGGTGGTGATGGTGGCCCTTGGAGCACTGCCGGTACACGGATTCGCCTGTGTCCGTGCGCAGGACGTCGACCTTGCCGGCGTCGGCGAGGGACTGCAGGGTGCGGTAGACGGTGGTCAGGCCGATGCCCTCACCGCGGCGGCGTAGTTCGTCGTGCAGCTCCTGGGCTGAACGGAATTCCTCGATATCGCCCAGCAGTGCGGTGATCGCGCTGCGCTGGCGGGTGCTGCGAATTCCGACGGTCTTCTCGGCGGTGTCCGTCTTCTCCGGCACGGTCATCCTTCCTCGGCGTGTGCGACGGCGTCGACGACGATGCGTGCCAGATGGTCGTCGACCAATTCGTAGATCACCTCACGGCCGGTGCGTTCACCGCGCACCACGCCCGCGGACTTGAGAATGCGCAGGTGCTGGCTGACCAGGGGCTGGGTGACGCCGAGCGTATCGACCAACTCGTGCACGCAGCGCGGCGATTCGCGCAGCTGCAGCACGATCGCGATCCGCACCGGCGCGGCCAGTGCGCGCAGCAGTTCGCCGGCGTTGTCGAGCGTGGTGCGGGCGGGGACCGCGGGGGCGGTCGGGGCGCGATAGGGATACGGGTCGTGCGGGATCGGCGTGGGCGCCTCGACGGCGACGCGGCTTCGACGCGCGGGGACACCGCTGTCGGCGGTCATCGAACCAACTCCTTATTGGAAACCGATGCCATTATTGATATGCACACGTGCGCATGTCAAGGAAGCGCGCTGTACCGCCTCTCCGCGTCTTCGGCGTGTCGCGGGCGCTCCACGATTGTCGTGTCGGGCCGGCGGTCTGTGTCGGGCCGGGTTTTGGGCGTTCCCGGCGAGTTACCCATGTGCGCGCGAAATCAGTCGTTGCCGGGGCGATACTGCCTCGCGGTGTTCGATCCGGTGTCAGTAGGCTGGGGCGAATCGTTCGGACCCATCATCCAGAGGGAGACCTTCCACCGTGGCACCCAAGTCGAAGATCGACACCGTCGCGAATCTCGCCAAGCGCCGGGGTTTGGTATACCCCAGCGGCGAGATCTACGGAGGGACCCGGTCGGCGTGGGATTACGGTCCGCTGGGTGTGGAGCTCAAGGAGAACATCAAGAAGCAGTGGTGGCGGGCCATGGTCACCAGCCGCGACGATGTGGTCGGCCTGGACTCCGCGATCATCCTGCCGCGGCCGGTGTGGGTGGCCTCGGGGCACGTCAGCGTCTTCAACGACCCGCTGGTCGAATGCCTGAACTGCCACAAGCGGCACCGGCAGGACCACCTGCAGGAGGCGTACGCCGAGAAGCACAAGATCGACGATCCGGACTCGGTGTCCATGGAGCTGATCGGCTGCCCGGACTGCGGCACCGTCGGTAAGTGGACCGAACCGCGCGACTTCAACATGATGCTCAAGACCTACCTCGGGCCGATCGAGTCCGAGGAGGGCCTGCACTATCTGCGTCCGGAGACCGCGCAGGGCATCTTCGTGAACTTCGCGAACGTGATGACCACCGCGCGCAAGAAGCCGCCGTTCGGTATCGCGCAGATCGGCAAGAGCTTCCGCAACGAGATCACCCCCGGTAACTTCATCTTCCGCACCCGCGAATTCGAGCAGATGGAGATGGAATTCTTCGTCAAGCCGGGTGAGGACGAGCGGTGGCACCAGTACTGGATCGACACCCGTCTGGCCTGGTACACCGACCTCGGCATCGACCCGGAGAATCTGCGGCTCTACGAGCACCCGAAGGAGAAGCTCTCGCACTATTCGACCCGCACGGTCGATATCGAGTACCGCTTCCACTTCCAGGGCAGCGAATGGGGTGAGCTCGAGGGTGTCGCCAACCGCACCGACTTCGACCTGTCGACCCACTCCAAGCATTCCGGCACCGATCTGAGCTTCTTCGACCAGAACACCAACGAGCGCTACACGCCGTACGTGATCGAACCCGCGGCCGGCCTGACCCGCTCGCTGATGGCCTTCCTGATCGACGCCTACACCGAGGACGAGGCGCCCAACGCCAAGGGCGTCATGGAGAAGCGGACCGTACTGCGCCTGGATCGCCGCCTCGCGCCGGTGAAGGCCGCCGTACTTCCGTTGTCGCGCAACGCCGATCTGTCGCCGAAGGCGAAAGACCTTGCCGCGCAACTGCGTAGGAACTGGAACGTCGACTTCGACGACGCCGGCGCGATCGGCCGCCGCTACCGCCGCCAGGACGAGATCGGCACCCCGTTCTGCATCACCGTCGACTTCGACACCCTCGAGGACCAGGCCGTCACCGTGCGCGAGCGGGACTCGATGGCGCAGGACCGGATCGCGCTCGACCAGGTGGAGGGCTACCTGGCGCAGCGCCTGCTGGGCGCCTGAGTTCACCGCGGCGCGGACGGGCATACCGCATTCGTATTCGGACATAACCGAAGACCCGGGCGTTATCGGGGCGAATCGCGCGCCGAAGTGGGATCGGCGGAAATATCGCCGTCGTCCGGGTCGTTCCGAGCACTGAGCAGTCCGAGATCCCGCGCGCCCCCGGGGCGCTGCCGGGCCCGGCCCACAGGTGCGACGAAAGGTCCTGATCATGGCGCAGGCGGTCAAGTTCGATCGTTACGGCGATATCGATGTGCTCGAGGTTCGCGAGATACCGGATCCGCAGCCCGGGCCCGGACAGGTCGCGGTCGAGGTGGTGGCCGCGGGGATCAACCCGGGTGAGGCCAAGATCCGCAACGGCTCGCTGCACGAGCGCTGGCCCGCCACCTTCCCCGAGGGCGAGGGCACCGATTTCGCCGGGCGCATCGTCGCCCTGGGCGAGGGGGTGAGCGGGATCGCCGTCGGCGACGAGGTGCTCGGATTCAGCGACAAGCGCTCCAGCCACGCCACCCGGGTGGTGGTGCCGGCCCAGCAGGTCACCCCGAAGCCGGTGGGTCTGTCCTGGGAGGTCGCCGGATCGCTGTACGTCGCGGGCACCACCGCCTTCGCCGCCGTGCGCGCGGTGAGCCCGGAGGCCGGTGACACCATCGCGGTGTCCGGCGCCGCCGGTGGAGTGGGATCCATTGTGGTGCAACTGCTTCGGGCCCGTGAGGTGACGGTGATCGGCATCGCGGGCCCGGACAACCAGGACTATCTGCGCGAGCTGGGGGCGGTCGCGGTGGAGTACGGTGACGGTCTCGCCGAGCGCCTCCGGGAGGCGGCGCCCGCCGGTATCGATGCGTTCATCGATACGCACGGCAACGGCTACGTCGAACTCGCCCTCGATCTCGGCGTGAAGCCCGAACGCATCGATACGATCATCGATTTCGCCGCGGTGGAGAAATACGGCGTCAAGGCGGAGGGCAATGCGGCCGCCGACACCATCGACGTGCTCGCCCAGCTGGCCGAACTGGCCGCCGCGGGGGCCGTCCGGATTCCGATCGCCGCCACATATCCGCTCGCCGAGGTGCGCGCGGCGTTCACCGAACTCGAGCGCGGCCACACCCGGGGCAAGATCGTCCTGCTGCCATGACATCTGTCATGGCACAGTCGTGACGCTCGGGCCAGGTACGACGCCCGGCTCCACGCGACAGTGGAACCATGACATCAGCAATGACATCCGGTTCGGCGGAACGGGTCGCCGCCGCACCGGTGATCGAGCTTCGCGGACTGACCAAAACCTTCCGCAGCTCCGCCGGGCCCGTCCGCGCGGTCGACGGACTCGATCTGACCGTCACCGCGGGTGAGGTGGTCGCCTTCCTGGGACCCAACGGTGCCGGGAAGTCCACCAGTATCGACATGATGCTCGGCCTGCTGCGCCCCGACGCCGGCACCGCCCGAATTCTGGGCGGAACACCGGCGGAAGCGGTTGCGGCGGGCCGAGTTTCGGCGGTTCTGCAATCGGGCGGCCTGCTTCCGGATCTCACCGTCGGCGAAACGGTGCGGGTCGTCGCGTCCCTGCATCGTCATCCGCGCCCCGCCCGGGAGGTGCTCGTCCGCGCCGGAATCGACGGCATCGCCGACCGCATGGTGGGTAAATGCTCCGGTGGTCAGCAGCAGCGCCTGCGCTTCGCTCTCGCGCTGCTGCCCGATCCGGACCTGTTGATCCTCGACGAGCCGACCACCGGCATGGATGTGGAGGGACGCCGCGATTTCTGGAACGCCATCCGCGCCGACGCCGGTCTCGGACGCACCGTCGTCTTCGCCACCCACTATCTCGACGAGGCCGACGCCTACGCCGACCGCATCGTGCTGGTGCGGGGCGGGCGGGTCGTGGCCGACGGCAGTGCCGCGTCGGTGAAGAATCTGGCCTCCGGCCGCACGGTCTCGGCGACGCTGCCCGATGCCGACCCGGCGAGCCTGCTCGCCCTCGCCGGCGTGGACCGGGTCGAGCAGCGCGGTGATCGAGTGCTGGTGCACGGCAACGACTCCGACGCGGTCGCCCGCTATCTGCTGACCCGGACACCGGCCGTCGACATCGAAATCACCGGCCGCAATCTCGAAGACGCCTTCCTCGCACTGACCGGAGACAACTGAGATGACCACATCGACCGTGCCCCGCGCCATCCGTCCGAGCGCCGGCGGATTCAGCTGGGGATTCCTGCTGCTCGAATTGCGCCGCATGCTGCGCAACCGGCGCACCGTCATCTTCGCGCTGGTGATGCCCGTGGTGTTCTTCGTGATCTTCGGCGCCCAGAACTCCTACCGCAACGAGACCTACGGCTCGGCGAATGTCACCGCCTACGTGATGGTGTCGATGGCCGTCTACGGGGCGATGCTGGCCACCACCAGCGGCGGCGCCATGGTGGCGGTGGAACGCGCCGCCGGTTGGGTGCGTCAGTTGCGTCTCACGCCGCTGAGCCCGGCCGCCTACGTCGCCACCAAAGTGGCCGGCGCGATGGTGCTCGGATTGTGTTCGGTCGTCGTCGTTTTCGTCGCCGGCGCGGTGACCGGCGCGCATCTGACCACCGGCGCGTGGGTGGGCTGCTTCCTGATCGCGTGGCTGACCTCCGTGGTCTTCGCGGCATTCGGACTGTTCATGGGATATGTGCTGCCCTCGGAGAACGTGATGCAGATCCTCGGCCCGGTGCTGGCACTGCTGTCGTTCGCCGGTGGATTGTTCATGCCGCTGCACGGCTGGTTCGAAACGGTGTCGAAGCTCTTCCCGACCAACGGCGTCGCGACGCTGGCCCGGTTGCCGCTCGGCGACACCACTGCCGGTTCCGCCGCACTGGCGGTGCTGAACATCGTGGTCTGGGCCTCGGTATTCGCCCTCGGAGCCGCGGTTCTGTTCCGGCGTGATACCGCTCGCTGACCGACGCGCCGCACCGTCCGCCCCGGTGGACGGTGCGGTAGCGTCGAAATCCGGCGGCGCCGGCCGAGGCGGGAGACGGAGGGTGACGATGCGGGTACCTCCGGTCGATCGGCCGATTTCGGGAGCGCTGGACCGGATCGCCCGCAGAATGGATCACGAACCCGCCCCGCAGACCGCCATCCAGCATCGACGCCTGCTCTTCGGCGCGGTGCTGGCATTGGTCTGGTTGCTGTATCTGATCGCGCCGATCGTCTCGCAATGGCAGGACGGGCATCGCGGGCGGGCCGTCGCGGCGGCCTTCTGCCTCGCGGTCTTCTGGGTGCTGACGGCCTCGTGCTTCGGTCCCTTCCGGCAACCTGACTGGGAGGAGAAACACGCGCACGCTGGGCTGCCGGTCTCCTACGAATGGCCGCGATGGCTGGTGGTGGGCGGGCTGGCGGCCCTCGCCGCGAGTTTGACGGTGCTGCTGGGCGTCACCGGTCTGGGCACCGCCATCTACGTCGCGGCCGGCGCCGTATTCGTCCTGCCCCCGGCCAAATCCGGTGCGGTGGTGGCCGGGACAGCCGCGCTGTTGATCGGCCTGTCGCTGCATTACGGCAGTGCCCCGTTGTATTTCGCGTTCATTCCGGTGGTGATGTGGACCGGCCGCGAAGTCGGCCGGCGGCGCGGACAGCTGCGGGAACTCACTCGCCGCCAGCAGGGCGAGCTGGCGATCGTGGAGGAACGCAACCGGGTGGCGCGCGACGTGCACGACATCCTGGGGCACTCGCTGACCGTCATCACCGTCAAAACCGAACTGGCGCAACGGCTGCTCGACACCGATCCCACCCGCGCCCGGCAGGAGCTGGCCGATGTGGAGCGCCTGGCCCGCGAGGCGCTGGCGGGGGTGCGCGATACCGTCGGCGGCCTGCGCGAGGTGTCGCTCTCGACCGAGCTCGTCAACGCCCGGACCGCCCTGCGCGCCGCCGGTATCGAGGCGGCGCTCCCGGATCCCGCCGAGCTCCCCGCGCGCCATGCGGTGATCTTCGGATGGGTCCTGCGCGAGGCGGTGACGAATGTGGTGCGCCACAGCGGCGCCGGCCACTGCCGGGTGTGGGTGAGCGAGTCGCGGATCGAGGTGAGCGATGACGGAAAAGGGCTGTCCGGCAGTACCTTCGGTTCCGGTCTGACCGGTTTGCGCGACCGGGTGCGCGCCGGGGGCGGCAACCTGACGGTCGAGACACCGTCCGGCGGGGGAACGCTGATCGCCGCGGAGTTCCCGACGGCCGACAGGCGGAGTTGAGCAGGGCGAGGGGATTCGGCAACTCGGACCGGCGAAGGTCACGCGGATGTGCACCCGGGCGGGCGGACGAAGATGCCTTCGCCGGTCGGGCGGCGGATACCCCACCGGCCGCATTAGGGTCGCAGCTGTGCGTGTGATGATGTCGATCGGTGAACCGCGACGGGGGCGACGCCGGTGATCCGGTTGTTGCTCGCCGACGATCAGGCGCTGGTGCGGGGCGCGCTGGCGGCGCTGCTCGGGCTGGAGGCGGACCTCGAGGTGGTGGCCGAGGTGGGCCGGGGCGACGAGGTTCTGGACGCCGTGCGGCGCACCACGCCGGATGTGGTGCTGCTCGATGTGGAAATGCCCGGAATGGACGGAATTTCGGTGGCGGCGCAGCTGCACGCCGAATTCCCGCGTATCCGAATTCTGATGGTGACCACATTCGGCCGCCCCGGCTACCTGCGTCGCGCCATCGACGCCGGAGCCGGCGGATTCGTCGTGAAGGACACGCCCGCACGGGAATTGGCGGATGCGGTGCGGCGCGTGCACATGGGCCTGCGAGTGGTGGATCCGGCACTGGCCACCGAAACCCTCACCGCCGGAACCTCTCCGCTCACCGCACGCGAGCGCGAGGTGCTCGCCGCGGCGGCGGACGGGTCGACGGCGGGGGTCATCGCGAAGCGGCTGCATCTGTCCGAGGGAACCGTCCGCAACCATCTCTCGGCAGCGATCGGCAAGACCGGCACCCGCACTCGTGCCGAGGCCGTCCGCGCGGCCGAACGTCTCGGCTGGTTGTGAGCGGCCCCCGCCGCGGCGGGCGTAGATTCGCCGATGTGCATCTGACGCAGATCCGCCTGATCGTGTCCGAATTCGACCGCTGCGTGGCGTTCTATCGCGACGTTCTCGGACTGACACCGCAAACCGACGACCCGCGCCCGCCCTACGCGGCGTTCAAACCGGCGCTGGGCAGCACGCTCGCGCTGCACGAGCGCGCGAATCTCGCGGCGGCGCTGGGGGATACCTTGCGGTCCGGGGTCGGCTCGCGCTCGTCGTCGGGTGACGACGTGGCGCCGGTCCCGCCCGCCGACGCGGCGATGGTGTCGTTGCGGGTCGACGACCTGGACGACTATCTCGCCGCGATCACCGCCCGCGGCGCCGAAATCTCGGGCGAGCCCGTCGCATACGACGGACGCGTGCGCTGCGCCTATCTGCGCGACCCCGAGGGCAACCTGATCGAACTGCAGCAGTGGCTCGCGACGCGCACCGGCGAGGCCGTGCCACCGGCGCGGTGAGACGAGCAGATCAGAATCGCCCGCCGCGGCTGATCCGGCGGGAACTGTCGGAGCCGCCGAAAGAGGCCGGACCCCACCCGGATCCGCCCATCGAACGGCCGCGATAGCCACTCCCCGCGCCGCGCAGCAGGCTGTCGATCAGAATGCCGCCCAGTACCGCACCGGCCTGGGACGTACCGGAAGCCGGGCGATGGGTCTGCCACTCCCGCACATCGGCCTCGGCGGCGTGCAGTGCGCGGGTGGCCAGATCGGCGGCCTGTTGCGCACTGCTCAGCGCCGCCTGCGGGTCGGTGGCCGAAAGCTCCTGCGCCCGATCGAGATTGCGCTGCGCTTCGGCCAGGCGAGTACGAGGCGCGGCGTCGATACCGCCGCGGCGGGTGTCGATGAAATCGGCGGCCGCGCGGACCTGGCTCTGCGCGGCGATCACGGCCTGATCCAGGCGGCGCCGCAGCTGCTCGGCGGCGAGTTTGCGCTCGCCGGCCGCGGCGACCGCGCGATCGAGTGCGGTATCGGCCGCGACCGCGCGGTGGAACGTGCCGAGCGGATCGCGGTCCCCGGTGGTCCGGGCCGCTTCCCATGCGGTGCGGGCGCCCGACATCGCCGCCGCCAGTTCCGGGCCGCCGTGTTCGGTCAGGCCCTGCGCGGTCTCGAGGTCGCGGCCCAGTTCGTCGATCGCCGCCGGCAGGCCGGCCCGCGCCTGGGTGATATCGGTTTCGGCGGTGTCCACGGCGTCGAGCAGGGTGCGGGCGGCGGTCACCGCGGCCTCCGCGCCGCGAATCGCCGCGACCACCCCGCCCTGACGACCGACCGGCTCGGCCGCGGCCCGGCGGCCCTGCTCGATCGTGTTCTCGGCGAACCCGATTCGCTCCCGTGCCATCGCCACGTTGTCGCGCACCGGCGCGGTGACCGATTCCGGTTGTGCGGCCAGCAGCCGGCGCAGGGTCTCCTCCGAGCGCGGCAGCCGCACGGTGAGATCGACCACATCGCGGGTCAGCGTGTCCAGCCGTTGTGGCGCGTCGATCAGCAGATTGCGCATCGCGTCGAATTCGGCCACCTTGTCGTCGAGTTCGGCATCGGCCCGCCCGCAGGTGGCGATCAGCTCGACCAGCAGATCGCGGCGCTGATCAGGGGTTTCGGGGATGTCGTCATCGAGCCGCTGGCGGATCGAAAAGGCATGTGCCATCGCCCGTTTCGCCGACTCGAGCGCGGCGGCGAACGGAGCGGTCGCGGTGGCGCCGAATTCGTCGGTGGCCAGCCGCAGTTCCTCGGCACTGGCCCGGATCGCGTTGTCGGTGTCGACCAGCACCTGCGCCGAGCGGGACTCGAGCAGATCCGGGCGCAGCCGAGCCAGCGCGGCGGTGTCGGTCGGATCGACCGCGCGGGCGGCGTCGGTCTCGGCGCGGTCCCGGGCCCGCCGGCGCAACTGCGAATAACCCAGCACCACACCGATCACGCCCAGCACGATCAGGGTGATCACGATCAGCGGCCAGATCCCGACACCACCGGAATCGCCCATGGCCGTGGACAATCCGTCCGCCGCGGCCACCGCCGCCTCGGCCCACTGACCGTTGTGCAGTCGCGGCTCGACCTGATCGGTGAGCAGCGAATTCAGTTCCGCGTCGCTCACCGAGGGCGGGAGCGCGCCGGTGAAGGAATAGGAGCGGTCGCTGGTCGCGATCGACAGCAGCACATCGCGGTCGCCGAATCCGGACGCGGTCGCGGTGCGCTGACCCCAGGTCTGCGGGTCCAGGCCGCCGAAATCGCGGACGTAGACCACCCACAGCCGCTCCCGATGAGCGGTGTAGAGCGCGTCCACCGAGGCGCGCACGGTGTCGCGCTGCGGACCGTCGAGAACCTGCGCGGAATCGGTGACGTATTCGTTGAGCCGCATCGGTTCGTCGGCGACGGCCGGGCCGCAGCAGCCGAGCACGAACCCGAACACGATCGACAGCAGCAACGCGAGCAGCGTCGGCGGCTGTGATCGTCGAGGACGCGAGTGCGGCGGCATAGCACGAATGTATCCGCCGACACGGCGCGAGGGGCGTTGATCCGGCCGACCCGTGTCGGAACCGATGATTACGATCGGCAGGGTGATCACGCTGGATATCCCCTATACGGGCCACGTCGCGCCGGGCACGAATCCGCAGCAGCGCGACGTGCCGGGCGCCCGGATCGTCAAGATGTCGGTCGGCGGTATGGACAACAACGTCTATCTGGTGCAGGACGCCGCCACCGGCGACGCGGTGCTGATCGACGCCGCCAACGAATCCGAACGCATCCAGGCCCTGCTGGACCAGGAGGTGCCGGGGCGGCTGCGGCTGATCGTCACGACGCATCAGCATTTCGACCACTGGCAGGCCCTGAGCGCCGTGGTCGCCGACACCGGCGTACCGACCGCCGCGCACGCCCTGGACGCCGAACCGCTTCCGGTACGGCCGGATCGGCTGCTCACCGACGGTGACACCGTCTCGATCGGCGACCTGCGGTTCGACGTCATCCACCTGCGCGGACATACCCCGGGATCCGTCGCGCTGGCGCTCACCGACGGTTCCGGCCGCACCCATCTGTTCACCGGCGACTGCCTGTTTCCGGGTGGTGTCGGCCGCACCACCTCCCCGGAGGATTTCGATTCCCTCTACAGCGACGTCACCAGCAAGGTGTTCGACCGCTTCGGCGACGATACGGTCGTCTACCCGGGCCACGGCGACGACACCACCCTGGGTGCCGAGCGGCCGCAGCTCGAGCAGTGGCGGCAACGCGGTTGGTGAGCGGTTCCGGTGCCCTGCGACCGTGACGATCCGGCGCTCCGCAATCGTGGCGTGACCGAGCACTGGCACACTCGGGGAATGCCCTCGGCCCTCACCCATCCCGCACCGACCCGCCCGCCCGCCGCGCCGCGCCGTCCGCGCGGATCGGCGGTCGTGCGGTGGGTGCGCCGGGTGATCGCCGGCACCGTCGTCATCGGGGTCGTCCTCGTCGGCGGCACCGCCTTCCGGGTCTGGCAGGTGGCACGGATCGACGACTACAGCCGTGCCGACGCGATCGTGGTGCTGGGCGCCGCGCAATACGACGGCACGCCGTCCTCGGTGTTCGAGGCCCGGCTCGGACAGGCCTACCACCTGTACACCAAAGGTGTTGCGCCGCTGGTTATCACGGTCGGCGGCAAACAGGTGGGCGACAACTACACCGAGGCCGCCTCCGGTAAGAACTATCTGAAGAATCGTGGCGTGCCCGCCGACCGGGTGCTGGCCGTGGAGACCGGATCGGACACGCTGCAGAGTATCGAGGCGGTCGCCTCCGCGATGCGGGCCCGCGATCTGTCGTCGGTGGTGCTGGTCAGCGATCCGTGGCATTCGCTGCGCACCCGCACCATGGCCCGCGACGCCGGTCTGGACGCGTGGACCGCGCCGACCCGCACCGGCCCGGCGGTCTACACCCGGGAGTCCCAGGTCCACGGCATCGCCCGCGAAACCGGCGCCCTGCTGTGGTATCAGCTCACCCACTTCTCCGCGGATTTCAAATACACCGCGGAGCAGTGAGACACGTATCAGGCGGTATCCCTCATGAGTTTCGACGCGATGCCCGAATGCCCGTATGTCGACGGCGATCACGAGCGCATGGTGTCCGAGACCTCGCCCACGGCGGGGTTGCGGTGGTCGCCGTCACCCGCCCGCCGCAGTGACTTCGCGCGGGACCGGGCCCGGGTGCTGCATTCGGCGGCACTGCGGCGACTTGCCGACAAGACCCAGGTGATGGGGCCGCGCGACGGTGATACGCCACGCACCCGGCTCACCCATTCGCTGGAGGTCGCCCAGATCGGGCGCAGCATCGCCGAGGGGCTGGGCTGCGACGCGGATCTGGTCGATCTGGCCGGGCTGGCCCACGACATCGGCCATCCGCCGTACGGCCACAACGGCGAACGCGCCCTCGACGAATTCGCCGACGCCTACGGCGGGTTCGAGGGCAACGCCCAGAACCTGCGGATTCTGACCCGGTTGGAGCCGAAGGTCTTCGACACGGCGGGGGAGAGCTACGGCCTCAACCTGACCCGCGCCGCCCTCGACGCCACCGTCAAATACCCCTGGGGCAGAACGGCTTCCGGTGCGAAGTTCGGCGCCTACGATGCCGATCTGGACCGGCTGGACTGGGTCCGCAAGGGGGCGCCCGAGCGTCGGCAGTCGCTGGAATCGCAGGTCATGGACTGGTCCGATGACGTGGCGTATTCGGTGCACGACGTGGAGGACGGGGTGATCGCGGGCCGGATCGATCTGCGAGCGCTCGCCGATCCGGCCGAACAGGCCGCCCTCGCCGAACTGGGCCAACGCCAGCACCGCGACCTGTCCGCCGACGATCTGATCGCGGCCGGTCAGCGGCTGTCGCAATTGCAGGTGATCGCCGAGGCCGCCGGCTATGACGGCACCCTGCGCGCCTCGGTCGCCCTCAAGCGGCTGACCAGCGATCTGGTCGGCCGATTCGCGACCGCGGCGGTGGAGGCGACCCGCGCGGCGTGGACCGGGCAGTCGCTGTGCCGCTACGCGGCCGATCTGGAGGTGCCGGCCGTGGTGGCCGCGGAGGTCGCGCTGTTGAAAACGGTCGCGCTGCGATATGTGATGTCCGATCCCCAACACCACGAACGCCAGGCCGAACAGCGCGAGCGCATCCGATACGTGGCCGACCGCCTGTTGGCCGGCGCCCCCCAGGGCCTCGACCCGATCCTGCTGCCGTGGTGGGAGGCTGCCACCGACGACACCGCCCGGGTACGCGTGATCGTCGACCAGATCGCCTCCTACACCGAGAGCAGATTGGAGCGGATCGCGGCCCGATGACCCCGGTCGTCGGCGTGGGCCGACCGGCACGCGGCTAGACTCGGATTTCGTGGCAGGTCGACTTCCGGATCGCGATATCGCGGCAATACGTGAACGCGTACGCATCGAGGATGTCGTCGGTGAATATGTGTCGCTCAAGCGTGCCGGTGCGGATTCGCTGAAGGGGCTGTGCCCGTTCCACGACGAGAAGTCGCCGTCGTTCCACGTGCGGCCGAATCACAGCCATTTCCACTGCTTCGGCTGCGGTGAGAGCGGTGACGTGTTCGCCTTCCTGCAGAAGATCGACCACGTCGGGTTCGTCGAGGCGGTCGAGCAGCTGGCCGACCGGATCGGCTACACGATCAACTACGAGGGTGGCGGGACCTCGGTGCAGCGCGACCGTGGCACCCGCTCCCGGCTGGTCGCCGCCAATGCGGCCGCGCACGAGTTCTATCAGGCGCAACTGCGGGAACCGGGTGCGGAGGTGGCGCGCACATACCTCACCGACCGCAATTTCGACGCCAACGCGGCGCGGCAGTTCGGCTGTGGTTACGCCCCGGCAGGCTGGGACACGCTGACGAAATACCTGCTGCGCAAGGGTTTCGACATCAAGGAGCTGGAGGCGGCGGGGCTGTCCAAGCCCGGCCGGCACGGTCCCATCGACCGGTTCCACCGGCGGCTGCTGTGGCCGATCCGGAATCTGAGCGGCGATGTCATCGGTTTCGGCGCGCGGCGCCTGTTCGACGACGACCAGATGACCGCCAAGTACATCAATACGCCGGAGACGGTGCTGTACAAGAAGTCCCAGGTGCTGTTCGGTCTCGACCACGCCAAGCGGGAGATCGCCAAGAGCCATCAGGCGGTGGTGGTCGAGGGCTACACCGATGTGATGGCCATGCACCTCGCGGGTGTGACGACCGCGGTCGCCTCGTGTGGCACCGCCTTCGGTGACGAGCATCTGTCGATGTTGCGCCGGCTGCTGATGGACGACAATTTCTGGCGCGGCGAGATCATCTACACCTTCGACGGCGATGCCGCCGGTCAGGCCGCGGCGCTGAAGGCATTCTCCGGTGACCAGAAACTGGCCGGGCAGACGTATATCGCGGTCGCGCCCGACGGGCAGGACCCGTGTGAACTGCGGCAGCGTTCCGGCGACGGAGCCGTCCGCGATCTGGTGGCCCGGCGAGTCCCGTTGTACGAGTTCGTGATTCGCGGTCTGCTCGCCGACCACAACCTCGACACCCCCGAGGGGCAGGTCGAGGCGCTGCGGCGTGCGGTGCCCGTGGTGGCGCAGATCAAGGACAACGCGCTGCGCAAGGCGTACGCCACGAAGCTCGCCGGATGGGTCGGCTGGGACGACATCCAGCTGGTGGTGCGCCGGGTCGGCGATCACGCCCGCCGCGGCAAGCCGGTGAAGGGTGTGCCCGGCCGGGAAGCGGCCACCGAGACAGTGGTCGCGGAGTCGGCCGCCGCCCGGCCGAACCCGGGTGACCCGGTACTACTGCCGCAGCGGCAGGTGCTGGCCGCCGCGCTGCAGTATCCGGCGACCGCGGGCCCGATCTTCGACAGCCTCGAGCCCGAGGCGTTCACCCATCCCGCCTACACCGCCGTGCGCGCCGCCCTCGCCGCCGCCGGTGGCACCGCGGCGGGACTCGGTGGCGCGGAATGGGTTTCGCGCGTCGCCGACCACACCGACGACCTGATGCTGCGCGCACTGGTCTCCGAACTGGCCGCCGAGCCGCTTCCGGTGAAATCGATGGACGACATCCCCCGATTCATCTCCGGCGTGCTGGCGCGGGTGCAGGAGGCATGGGTCGGCCGTCAGGTCGCCGCGCTCAAGTCGAAATTGCAGCGGGTCTCGTCGACCGAACAGCCGGACGACTACATGGCCCTGTTCGGCGATCTGGTCGCCCTCGAGCAGTACCGCAAGAGCCTGCTCACCCAGGCCATGGGCAACTCGGATGATTTCAACGTCGCCTGATCGTTCCAACCGGAATGAGATCGACGTCTTTCCATCGTTCCGGGACCGCACTGACCGCCGAGATCGTCGACGGTGACGGCCCGCCGCTGGTGATCGTTCCGGGGGTGATGTCCGATGCCGCCGCCTGGCGGCCCGTGGTGGAGCGGCTCGGTTTGCCCAATCCGGTGGTGACGATCAATCGCCGCGGGCGGGTGCCGAGCGGTCCGCTGGGGGCGGACTACTCCGTACGTACCGAAGTGGACGACCTGCACCATATCCTCGACACTCTCGGCGGTGCGGTGGAGCTGTTCGGATGGAGCTACGGCGGGCTGATCGCCCTGGAGGCGGCTTGTGAGCGGTCGGATCTGCGCTCGCTGATCGCCTACGAACCGGTATCGGCGCCCTTCGCCCCCGCCGCGATCCCCGCGCTGCGCGCCGCCGTCGACCGCGGCGATCTGGACGCCGCCGTCCGGTTGGTCAACACCGATGTGTCGGGCTTCTCCGCGGAATATGTTGCCGCGCTGCGGGAATCGCCGACATGGGCGGTGCTGCGGCCGCTGGCCGCGCCGCTGCCGACCGAACTCGAGGCCGTCAACGCATGTCGGGCGGACCTACAGCGATATCGCGCCCTGACCGTTCCGGTCACCCTGCTGCTGGGCGAACTCAACGCGAACGCCGAACCCTACGGCACCGCCTTCGGCCGCATCGCCCATGCACTGCCGCAGGCCCGCATCGACCTTCTGCCGGGGCAGGGGCATCTGGCCCACGCACAGGCACCGCACCTGCTCGCCCGGCACATCGCCGCCGCGGTGGCGCGGACCGAGGAAAAGCCTGAGGAGATCGGCTCGACCGGTAGGTAGGGCGCGGTCGGTGGCACGCGGTCCGGCGGTGACGCCGGCCGCGGGCCGGTCGGGCGGCTCAGCGCCGGAGCTGGTCCTGGGGGACGAGGACGGTGGTGCGCTCGTCGATCGGCTCCATGGGTTCGAGCCGCGGCTGGGTATTGAGTCGATCCGACAGTTTCTGGCGGCTGGCCTGGACCAGCTTGCGGGTGACCGGGCTGGCGGCGACAGCACGGGTGGTCTTGCTGATCTGCTCGTAGCGAGCCCGCCCCGCCTTGGCCCCCAGCACGTAACCGGCTGCGACGCCGATGATCAACCGCAGCATTCTTTCGGGCTCCTCCCAGTAGCTGTCCGCGCCGTACATCCTGCCCGACACCGAGCCGGGCTGTCGATCCGGCACCACCTTGCCAGACCCCACCGACATTGATGATGGAAAGGATCTTGATCGTCGTGTCTCTCCCACCGACTGTCGCCCTGCTGGGTTGATCATCACTTGGTCTGACCGGCGGTCAAGGTCCCGCGCGCTGGCCGGGCGGACATGACTTAATAAGAGCCTGGCCCGGCCTCATCGA
>NZ_BAFQ01000060.1 GCF_000308375.1 Nocardia aobensis NBRC 100429
ACCGGCTCGCCGGCGTTCGCGCCGCAATCCGGACCGATGGCGGCATCGGCCGCTCCCGGCCCGACGTCGTTCTCCACCGCTCAGGCGTCCGCGCCGGTGACGAATGTCGCGGCACCGCAACCTGTTTCGACCGCACCGGTCGTCGCGGCACCGGCTCCGGTCGCGCCCGCTCCGGCGCCGGCGTTCGTCCAACCGGTCTCGGCGACGCCGCTGCAGACCACGATTCAGCCCGAGGCCGCCACCCATCCGATCGCGAATGTGATCACCACGCATGCGGGACCGTCTCCGCTGACCGCCCCCGCGGTGGCCGTTCCGGCGCTCTTCGACGACCGGCCCCGCCATACCGATGCCGGACTGCCGGGCGGCGGTGCGAACGATCCCTCGGACGGCGCCGGGCGGACCACCACCCACACGCCGACCACCACGTCGCACGGCACCGATGCGACGAAGACGCCCGCCGTGCCGAGCACGTCGCATGTACCCGGGACCACGCCCGGCGGTGAGCACACCACCACCCGTCCGGGCACCTCGACCGGCAGGGATTCGGCCGATCACGATTCCATCGACCGGCCCACGCCGACCGTGACGGTGCCCCGCGACACCGATTCCGGTCATCCCACCCGCACCCCCGGTACCACGACGTCCGATACCGGCAGCGATTCCGGGCCGTCGACCTCCGCCGGCGCGGACGCGTCGACGCCGGGACATACCGCGACGCATGCGCCGGGCACCTCCTCGGGCGCCGACACCTCCGCGTCCGGCAACGCCGACGGTTCGACCGCACCGACCCACGGTTCCCAGCTGCCGACCCATGATCCGGATTCGGTTCCGACGCAGCAGGTTCCGACACAGCAGTCGATGCCGCCGAGCCGCGACCAGACCATTCCGACACACGAACCGACCGTGCCGACCGCGCAGCACACCGCACCCGTGGAGCCGCCGACCGTGATCAAACCACCGACCACCATCGATCCCGCGCCGAATGCGCACATTCCGGTGAAACCGGTTGCGGCCGTGACGGATTCGTACGATACGTCGCTGTGGTCCGATCCCGGCCACGGCCTGGCGACCGTGTCCGCCGCCGGATTGTCCGGCGGTTTGCACGAGACCACCTTCGCCGAGACGCATCACCCGGTGGACCATCCCGTCGATTTCCACGTGCTTCCGCTGTGACGGCGGTGGAGTCGCCGGGTGCCAAACATCCCGACGAGATGGCGCCGCTGCTCGCGCAGCTCGACGAACTGCTCGACCTGACCCGTGCCGCGGGCCGGGCCGACCTGACCGCGCGACTGGGGATGTCGCGGGCCCGGGTGGCCGACCCGCGCGTGCGGCTGGTGGTCGTCGGCGAACCCAAGAACGGGATGAGCACGCTGGTCAACGGTCTGGTGGGTAGCGCGGTCAGCGCGACCGGCAGCCAGGTCAGCGTTCCGGTGATCGCCGAATACGGTCCGGAGGCGACCGCCACACTGGTGCGCTCGCTGCCCGGCGGCCGCACCGAACGCCAGCCCGTCGACCCGCTGAATCCCGGCCCGGCCCTGAGTGCGGCCGGCGTGATCCGGGCCGAGTTCACCGATCCGAGCCCGCTGCTGGCCGAGGGGTTCGTGGTGATGGACGCGCCCGGCGCCCCCGCCGACGCGCCGACCACCTGGTCGCTGATCGCCGCGGCCGACGCCGTGCTCTACGTCAGCGACGCGGCCGCGGAATACACGGCCGAGCAGATGGCGCTGCTGCAGCGGATCCGGCAGGTGTGCCCGACCGTGGTGTGCGTGCTCAACAAGATCGATCGCTACGGCCACTGGAGCCAGGTGCAGCAGCGCAACCGCGAGCTGCTCGACGCCGCCGGTCTGGGTTTCGCGGTCGCCCCGATCTCCGCCGACCTGCATCTGCGTGCCGGTAACGATCATCGCCGCGATATCGAATCCGGTGTGCCGCAACTGATCGACCATCTGCGCGGATATGTCCTCGCCCGCGCGGACGCGGTCGCCAGGGAGGCGGCGCTGCGTGATATCCGCACCATCACCGACCATCTGGGGCTGGCGTTGCGCAGTGAGGCCGAAACCCTGCGTGATCCGCGGCGCTACACCGCGATCACCGATCAGTTGCGCACCGCGCGCGCCGAGGCCGCCGATCTGCGTCACCGCAGCGCCAACTGGCAGGTCACCCTCGCCGACGGCTGTTCGGAACTGATGGCCGATATCGAGCACGATCTGCGGCACCGGTTGCGCAGTCTGGTCCGTCACGCCGAATCGGAGATCACCAAGCGCGATCCGGCCCGCAGCTGGGACGAATTCGGCGCCGATCTGGACTCCCGGATCTGTGAGGCGGTCGAGGAGAATTTCGTCGTCGCCCACTATCGCGCGGTGGAACTGGCCGAGCAGGTGACCGCGAAATTCCCCGCCGACTCGCGCGATGTGCCGCTGCCCGATCTGCGGCTCGAGGATCCGGGCGACGTGCTCGAACCCGTGGCCTCGCTGGAGCCGCTCGACACCGCCAAGGTGAGTTTCACCTCGTCACTGCTGAACGTGATGCGTGGTTCCTATGGTGGCCTGCTCATGGTCGGTCTGCTCACCAGCTTGCTGAAAATGCCGCTGGTGAACTGGTATTCGGGTGTGGCCGCCGCCCTGCTGGGTATCAACGCGCTGTGGGAGGACCGCAAGCTGCGCCGGGATCGGCGTCAGTCCGAGGCCAAGGTGGCGGTCGCCCGCCTGATGGACGATGTGATCTTCCAGGTCGGCAAGGAATCGCGGCACCGGCTGCGCGCCATGCAACGCATGTTGCGCGACCACTTCACCGACCTGGCGGACCAGACGCTGCGGTCGGTGGACGAATCGCTGCGCGCGGCCGAGGAGGCGGCGGCGATCAATTCGCCGGAGAGCCGCGAACGGCGCCTCACCGAAATCGAGCGGTCGATGGTGCGGTTGCGGGAGATCCGCGAAAACGCCGACGTGCCCTGATGTTTCCGGGTGGTCCGGAGCCGTCCGGACCACCCGAACTCGTCAGCCCGCCGGATGGGCCGGGCGGAATTTTCCCGCACCGGTGGCCTGCTCCGCGCGGATCACGTGCATGACCGCGTTGATCAATGCCAGGTGGGTGAACGCCTGCGGGAAATTGCCCAGATGCCGTCCGGTATAGGGGTCGATCTCCTCGGCGTAGAGCTTGAGCGGGCTGGCGTAGCCGAGCAGCCGTTCCAGCAGATGCCGCGCCCGGCGCACCTCGCCGATCTCCACCAGCGCCGACACCAGCCAGAACGAGCAGATGGTGAAGGTGCCCTCCGCGCCGGACAATCCGTCGTCGGTGGTGTCGGTGCGGTAGCGCAACACCAGACCGTGCTGGGTCAGATCGGAGGCGATCGCCAGGACCGTGGCGCGCACCCGCGGATCGGTGGGCGGCAGGAAGCGCAGGAGGACGACCAGCAACAGCGAGGCGTCGAGGGTGTCGCCGCCGTAGGTTTGGGTGAAGATGCCTTTGTCGTTCACACCATGGGTGAGGACATCGGCCTTGATCTCTTCGGCGAGTGCGGCCCACTTTTCGGCGTAGTCGTCCTCGCCGTGCAATTCGGCGAGTTTCGCGCCGCGATCCAGCGCGACCCAGCACATCACCTTCGAGGACGTGAAGTGCTGCGGTTCGCCGCGCACCTCCCAGATGCCGCGGTCGGGTTTGCGCCAGTTCTCGATGGCCGCCTCGACCTGACGCTTCAGCATCGGCCACAACGTCTCGGGCACCTGCTGCCGCGATTTCACGTGCAGGTACACCGAATCCAGGATGGTTCCCCAGATGTCGTGCTGCTGTTGCTGAAACGCGCCGTTGCCGATGCGAACCGGTTTGGCGCCGTCGTAACCGTGCAGATGCGGGATTTCGGACTCGTCGAGATCGCGTTCCCCGCCGATGCCGTACATCACCTGAAGCGGTTGCGCCGCACCGTCTTTCGCGGTCGCGACATCGTGCAGGAAGGCGAAGAAGTCGTCGGCCTCCCGGTTGAGCCCCAGCGTATAGAGGCCCCACAGCGCGAAGGTGGAGTCGCGTACCCAGCTGTAGCGGTAGTCCCAGTTGCGTTCGCCGCCCGGCGTTTCCGGCAGGGAGGTGGTGGCGGCGGCCATCAGGGCGCCGGTCGGAGAGTAGATCAGGCCCTTGAGTGTGAGCGCACTGCGCTGCAGATAGCCGCGCCACGGATGATCCGGGAACTTGCCGAGAGTGATCCACTGCCGCCAGCATTCGGTGGTCTGCCACATCTTCTGCGCGGCCTCGGCGAAGGTGCTGGGGGCCGGCAGCGCCGACCAGGACAGCGCCACGAACAACTGATCGCCCTCGCGCATGCGGGTGCGGGCGCGCGCCTCGCGCCCCTCCAGGCCCAGCCGCATATCCGTGGTGAGAACCAGTTCCCCGCAAGGCAATTCGTCGTGGGCGCAGGTGGCGGTGGCGGTGGCGCGCTCGTAGACCTCACCGGTGTATTCCCAGTTCGCGGGCGCCCGGTGATAGTCGAAGGCCGGTTCGCAGCTCATCTGCAGTTCGACCACGCCGCTGACACATTTCACGGTGCGCAGCAGGATGTGCTCGGCGTCCCAGTCCTCCGGGGTGCGGCGGTAGCTGCGGCTGCGCTTGTCGTTGTTGTGCCAAGGCCCCAGGACCAGCGCGTCGCGCACGATGATCCAGCCGGTGTCGGTCTGCCAGGTCGTCTCCACGATCATGCCGCCGGGCAGGTAGCGCCGCGCCGTCGGCACGTTCACGCCGTAGGGACCCAGCCGGAAATGCCCGGCGCTGCGATCGAGCATGGCGCCGAACACGCTGGGCGAATCCGGGCGCGGCAGGCACATCCACTCGACCGCGCCGTTGCGTGCGATGAGGCAGCAGGTTTCGCAATCGGAGAGGAAGGCGTAGTCGTCGATCGGCGGATACGACGACTTGTGCACGACGCCCGCCGAGATGGGCAGGTAGTTCGCCCCTATCTCCGCATCGGAGATATCGCCCAGGGCGTCGCGCGGCGGAGACATGTCGTCGAGCGTCTCGATGAGGGGTTGTTCGGTGATCGGTTCGTCGTAGGACGCCATACAGCCATCATGGTGGATTCCGGCCGCGTTCGCCGGGACTGTCGGCGCTCGATATCGGCCGGTCGGCATGCCCCGCGGCCGGCGCACCCGTGACCTACTAGGCTGGTGGACGTGCATCATGTCGCGGGCTGGTGGGACGGCTTCGAGTTGTGGGTGGCCGGATTGCCGTTCCTCCCGCAGTTCGTCGTGGTTCTGGTCGGGGCGGTGCCGGTCAGTTTCCTGATCGCCTACCTGCTCGATCGTGGACTGCGGATCGTGCTGCGACTGCTCGGCCGGGACCGGTCGGCCGCCGCCGAGACAGACCTCGCGACCGTCGGCGCCGCATCCGAGATCGAGTCCGATGCGGCGACCCTCGCGCCGCCCGAGCCGGTGCTGGCCGGCGCCTCGATGCACACTCCCGGTCCGATGCCGAAGGAAGCGATCTGATGCCACGCTCACGGGTCCAGCTGGCGCTGATCGCGCTGCTCGTGCTGATCGTCGTCGCCTGGTTGCTGACGCGATAATCCCCAGCTGTCGGAGGTTGCAGGTACTGTGCAGCCCATGCCAACCGATGAGGAATTCGTCGACCTCGAGCAGCTCCTGGAGATCGAGGACGGCCCCCGACTGATCGCGACCCACTACACCACCGCCGACGAGGCGATCGAGATGGTGCGCGCCGCGCAACTGCTCGGTCTGGGCGTGCGGCTGCAGAACCGGCTCCGCGCCGACGAGCCCGACGAGGACGGTGAGGAGATCGCCGTCGAGGAGTGGGTGCTCGACCTCTACGAGAGCCCGCCTGAGTCCGCCGACGAGGAATAGGCCGGCCCGATCGGCTCGTGCCGGACGTGCCCACACCGGGGTTCGCGTGACTGTGGTCTTCACCACCGTCAGCGCGGGCCCCGGGTCTCGTTTCCGGGGCCGTCGGGTGGCCGCCGGGAATCCGAAACATGAATACTTCCCGCCGGTCATCGGCGGGTTTCGCGGACTCGCCGGGCCGGGCCGATTTCCTCTTCGACCGATTCGCGCGGTTCCGGGCGCTCTGTTAGAGTCTGCCCGTGTCATCGAGCGTTGTTCCGCAGGTCCGCCATGAATTGGCGTTGATCGCGGTCGGCTGTCTCGTCGTCGCGGACATTCACTGTCGTCGATAGCTGATCGGACACGCTGCGCCTTCTCCATCGGACCGGCGCACATATCTTCCGCAGCGTCTCCATCCCCCGCGGCTCTGCCGCACGCGCCACTGTCCGGTATCCACCGGGGCAGGTCTACCGCTCAATCACAGTTACATCCGCCCCGGCAGTAGTGTGCCGGTGGCGGGCGGCAGGAAAGGTCGCTTCCATGTCTCGCAGATCGTCCAGCAGATCCTGGTTCTCGGTGCGCCGAGGGCGCATCGCCGTAGCGCTCACCGCGCTGGCGGCCGTGGGACTGACCGCCGCCTGCAGTGGTGGTTCGAGCGACACCGCGGGTGGCAACGCCAGCAGCGGTGGCGGGCAGCTGACGCTGTTCGCCTACTCGGTCGCCAAGCCGGGCTACGACAAGGTGATCGGGGAATTCAACAAGACCGAGGCAGGCAAGGGCGCGCAGATCCAGCAGTCCTACGGCGCCTCCGGTGACCAGTCCCGCAAGGTGAAGGACGGGGCGCAGGCCGACGTCGTCAGCTTCTCGGTCGAGCCCGACATCACCCGGCTGGTGGACGCCGGACTGGTCGACTCGAACTGGAATGCCGACGCCAACAAGGGCGTGCCGTTCGGTTCGGTCGTCGTGATCGCCGTCCGCAAGGGCAATCCCAAGGGCATCCACGACTGGAACGACCTGCTCAAGCCCGGCGTCGAGGTGGTGACCCCGAACCCGTTCAGCTCCGGCTCGGCCAAGTGGAACCTGCTGGCGCCCTATGCCGCGGAGAGCGACGGCGGTAAGAATCCGCAGGCGGGCCTGGACTACCTGGGCAAGCTGATCTCCAAGGACCACATCAAGGTGCAGCCGAAGTCCGGCCGGGAGGCGACCGAGACCTTCCTGCAGGGCACCGGTGACGTGCTGCTCAGCTACGAGAACGAGGCGATCTTCTCCGAGCGCAGCGGAGATCCGATCGAACACGTCATCCCGCCGACCACCTTCAAGATCGAGAATCCGGTGGCCGTGACGAAGAACGCCAAGAACCCGACCACGGCCGTGGCGTTCAAGGACTTCCTGTACTCGCAGGCCGGTCAGAAGGCATGGGCGGAGGCCGGTTTCCGTCCCGTCGATCCCAAGGTCGCCGCGCAGTACAGCAAGGATTTCCCGGCGCCGCAGAAGCTGTGGACGGTCGCCGATCTGGGCGGGTGGAAGCAGGTCGACAAGGATCTGTTCACCCCCAACACCGGCAGCGTCGCGGTGCTCTACGACAAAGCCACCAAGTAAACCGGTGGCCCGGAGCGCACGGAATACTGGATAACTGTGACTGACAGCAGTACGAAGGTTGAGATCGGCAGTAGTACCGACGCCGGGACCCCTGGTCCCGGCGTTTCCGGGCAGCAGCAGAAGCGGTCCGCCGGTCCGGCCTGGCGGTCGCGGCTCACCGGATCGGCCGGCTCGCTCGGCCTCGCGATCACGGTGCTGTGGCTGAGCCTCATCGTCTTGTTGCCGCTGGCCGCCCTGACGGTCCATTCCTTCGACGACGGGTGGTCCGGATTCTGGGACGCGGTCACCGCGCCCGCGGCACTGGACGCGCTGCGGGTGACCGTCCTCGTGTCGGTGGTCGTCGCCGTGATCAACGTCGTCATGGGCACGGTGGTGGCGTGGGTGCTGGTGCGCGACGATTTCCCGGGTAAGAGCTTCGTCAACGCCCTGATCGATCTGCCGTTCGCGCTGCCGACGATCGTGGCGAGCATCGTGCTGCTGTCGCTGTACGGGCCGCAGAGCCCGGTCGGTATCCACCTGAACGCCACCCAGCCGGGATTGGTGGTGGCGCTGGCGTTCGTGACCTTGCCGTTCGTCGTGCGCTCGGTGCAGCCGGTGCTGATCGAAGCGGACAAGGAAGTGGAGCAGGCCGCGGCCTCGCTGGGCGCGAACAACCTGACCATCTTCCGGCGAGTGGTGTTGCCGTCGCTCGCGCCGGCCATCATCTCCGGCGGTGGCCTCGCCTTCGCGCGCGCCATCGGCGAATACGGGTCGGTGGTGCTGATCGGCGGCAATATTCCGCGCCGTACTCAGGTGGCGTCGCAGTACATCCAGCAGCAGATCGAGGTGGACCGTCCGGTGAACGCGGCGGCCGTTTCGGTAGCGCTGCTGGCGATTTCCTTCGCCACCCTGCTGATCCTGCGCGTCTTCTCCGAACGCACCGCCCGCAAGGAACAGGCCAGCCGATGAAACTGTCCGCCCCGTCCCGGATTTCGCTGCGCGTGATCGCGCTCGCGTATCTGATCGTGTTGCTGGTGGCTCCGCTGGTGATCATTCTCTGGCGCAGCTTCGAGCACGGCATCGGCGCCTTCCTCGATTCCATCACCACACCCGCCGCGATCTCGGCGTTCAATCTCTCGCTGTTGATCGTCGCGATCGTGGTGCCGCTCAATGTGGTCTTCGGAGTCATCACCGCCATCGCGCTGGTGCGCGGAAACTTCCGGGGGCGCACGCTGATTCAGGGTGTGGTCGATCTGCCGTTCGCGGTGTCGCCGGTGGTGGTCGGCGTATCGCTGATCATGCTGTGGGGTGTCGGCGGCTGGTTCGGCGGTCTCGACAGCTTCGGGTTCCGGGTGATCTTCGGCCTGCCGGGCATGGTGATCGCCACCCTCTTCGTCACGCTGCCCTTCGTGGTCAGCGAGGTCGTCCCGGTCCTGCACGAGATCGGCGACGACCAGGAACAGGCGGCGGCGACCCTGGGCGCCAACCGCTGGCAGACCTTCTGGCGCATCACCCTGCCGGCCATCCGGTGGGGCCTGACCTACGGCATCGTGCTCACCGTCGCTCGCGCCCTCGGCGAATTCGGCGCGGTGATCATGGTGTCGTCCGGACTGCCCGGCATTTCCCAGACCCTGACGCTGCTGGTGCACGGTCGCTACATCAACGACCACAACACCTTCGGCGCCTACTGCGCGGCGACCCTGCTCATGGCCATGGCGCTCGTCACGCTCATCCTGATGACTCTTCTCGAACGCAAGCGGGGCACTGCCAAATGATTACCGTCACCGACGCGAACAAGCGTTACGGTTCGTTCGCCGCCCTCGACAACGTCAGCCTGGACATCCCCTCCGGTGAACTGACCGCACTGCTGGGGCCCTCCGGTTCCGGGAAGTCGACGCTGCTGCGCTCGATCGCCGGCCTGGAATCGCTGGATTCGGGCATCGTGACCATCGCCGACCGCGACGTCACCCGGGTCTCTCCGCAGAAGCGCGATATCGGCTTCGTGTTCCAGCACTACGCGGCGTTCAAACATATGACCGTGCGCGACAACGTGGCGTTCGGGCTGAAGATCCGCAAGCGGCCGAAGAACGAAATCCGCAAGCGCGTCGACGAACTGCTCGGCATCGTGGGCTTGGACGGCTTCCAGCATCGCTATCCGGCGCAGCTGTCGGGTGGTCAGCGGCAGCGGATGGCGCTGGCTCGGGCACTGGCCGTGGACCCGCAGGTGCTGCTGCTCGACGAACCGTTCGGTGCCCTCGACGCCAAGGTGCGCCACGATCTGCGCACGTGGTTGCGCCGCCTGCACGAGGAAGTGCACGTGACCACGGTGCTGGTCACCCACGATCAGGAGGAGGCGCTCGACGTCGCCGACCGGATCGCGGTGATGAACGCCGGTCGCATCGAACAGGTCGGAACGCCCGAGGATGTATACGACCGTCCCGCCAACGAATTCGTCATGTCCTTCCTCGGCGCGGTGGCCAAGCTGAACGGACATCTCGTGCGCCCGCACGATATTCGCATCGGCCGCGATCCCGGTATGGCGTTGGCCGAACACGAGGGCACCGCGGAATCGGCGGGGGTCACCCGCGCGACGGTCGAGCGGGTCGTCCGCCTGGGTTTCGAGGTTCGCCTCGAACTGCGCAACGCTGCCACCGGCGATCTGTTCACCGCGCAGGTCACGCGCGGTGATGCGGAGGCGTTGCGGCTGGCCGAGGGAGAGACCGTCTTCGCCCGCGCCACCCGCATCCCGGAACTGCCGGCGGCCTGATCTCGCCCGCCGGCGCTGCCGGCTCGCTGTCGAGCGGACCCGTCTTCGGGTCGGCTGAAGCGCCTTCGTATTCGTGGGGCACTGGGGAGCGGGTGTTTCGTCGAACGGCCACTCGCCGTCGAGCGGAGCCGCCCCCCGGTTCGCCGATGCGCATCCGCGTCCGTGCGGCGCTGCGGGAGTGAGCGTTTCGCCGGATGCGCCCACGGTTGCCGGACCGCCGGTATACGGTGTCCGAGGGTATTCGGACGTTTGCTGGCAAATCCGTACCGGTCGGTCGGTGTCGCGAAATGTCCACTGCGCGTATGGATTGCCTGATTTGTTACCGCAGGTGAACAGGTATATCTGCGGGATCGAGGGGTTCACCGCGAAGTGCGGCGGTTGAGCGGACAACTGATTGTCCGGTGCTTGGCAAGTTCTCAGCACAGTGATTGCCTGATGCCTGCTCGGGACATGTCAGCGAACGTACGCTCGTCGATCGAGGGGAATTGTGATGACGGTTGGGCTCGGAGTGAGTATCGGCACGGTCAACACGGTGTGCGCCATCGATACTGCTGAGAGCGGCAAGAACGCACGCGGCCGCAAGCGCGGCGCGTCCGGCGGATCCGGTGGGCGCATACGAGCCTCCGGCCCGAGATCCGCGCTGCCGCGGCAGCGCACGGCGCCGGGAACCTGGCGCACGACACTCACTTTCGACAGCAGCGGCGCCGCACGAGTCGGCCGGATCCCGCGCCACGGCCGTGCCGTGACCGATTTCGCCGATCTGACCGAGCGTGGACGCACCGCGCGCGTGCGACATCGTTCGCTGTCCGCCGCCGATCTGGTGGCGACCGTGGCGCGCACCGTGGTCGCGGACGTATCCGCCCACGTGGTGGCCACCGCCGACGCTCGCAGTCCGGAAACCGCTGTCGCGGTGACACATCCGGTGAGTTACGACGAGGACCGGGTGCTGGAACTGCGTGAGGCCCTCGACGCGATCGGGTTGTCCCATGCCGCCCTGGTCGCCGAACCGGTGGCGGCCGCGGCCTGGCTGTCGGTGGCGCACGGGCCCCTGATGCCGGGCTTGGCGCTGGTCTACGACCTCGGCGGATCCGGGCTGACCGTGACCCTGGTGCGCATCGGCGCCGGCACTCCGGCCCGGCCGGTGATCGGGGAACCGTTGCGCTCCACCGCCTTCGGTGGCCGCGCCTTCGGCGCGAAGATGGCAACCCAGGACGACTGGCGCGTCGGCGAATCGTCGGCGGCCGACTCCGCGATCACGGCACTGCGTACCGCGCACGTCCGCGAGTCGCTCGATGTGGTGTACGAATGCCTCGGACGAGCCCGCGTCACGATGGCCGATGTCGACTGTGTACTGGTCGTCGGCGGCGCCGCCCGTCCGCCCGAAGTCGCCGCGGTCCTGGCCGCGGCGCTGGCGCGGCCGGTGATCGTCGCCCCGGATCCGGAGCGCACGATCGCCGAGGGCGCGGCCATTTTCGCGCGCCGCGCCGCCGAATCGGTCCGGGAGAGCGAGGACGCCGAGGCACCCGAACGGCCCGAGCCGCCGCGCATGCTGCGCCGCCGCCTGACCCGGGTCGCGGTCACCGTCGCGGTCGCGGCCGGTGGCGCGCTGTTCGCGGCGACGGCTGTGGTGGGAGACGAAGCGGGAGCGCAATCCATGGGCGCCGGAATCGTGCACGTGCAGCGCTGACGGCGTGCCGCGCGGGCGGAACCCGACTCCGCGACTGCACCCGCCCGCAGCGGGCGCAGACCGGGTTTCGCCGGGGCGACAACGCCCTGGGCGACCCGGCCTATCGGCCGATCCGTTGCTCGACAGCGCCCGCGCGGTCCGGGTCGCGATAGTTGTTGAGCACCACCGCGAGACATCCGAGGGCGATGACCGCGCCGGCCGCGAACATCGCCGGATAGCCGATGTGCAGCGCGTTGTGCAGCAGCGACAGCAGCGCCGGCGAACCGAATCCGAGGTAGCTCACCGAGTAGAACACCGCGGTCAGCCCGGCGAGATCGTCCGGCCGGGCGATCCGCTCGATCTCCTGCAGTCCGGCGACCATGCCGATACCGAACCCGAATCCGAGCACGGCCGCGGTCGCGATGACCGCCCACAACTGCAGAGTCGCCGCCGCGTACACCGACGCGGCCATGCCGGCCGTGGTCAGCGCCAGCGACAGCGCCGCGATCCGCGCGGTACCGGGCAGGTCGATCCGCCGCGCCACCGACTGGATCGCGAAACCGCATCCGAGCGTGATCACCGTGATCAGCGCGGAGAACGCGATCGGCGTTCCGGCGATGCGGTCGGACGCCAGCGTCGGCAGGATCGCGTACGCGGCCGCGGCGGAGGTGAACAGCCACAGCGCCAGCGGTAGTGCGATGCAGCGGAACCGCCGATGGCCCGCCGCCGGAATCCGCAGATCGTCGCGAAGCGGCTTGCGAACCGGTTGCGGCGCCACGGTTTCCGGTGCGCGCAGCACTCGGACGGCAGCGATCAGGCACAGCGCCACATTGATCAGATAGGCCAGGGTCGCGGGCCACGGCGCCCACTGTGCCAGCACGCCCGCCACTCCGGCTCCGATGGCGAAACCGCCGGTGAGACTCATCGCCGAGCGCCGAGCCCCGGTGCCGGGGGCCGAGGCGGGCCCGAACGGCGGTTGCGAGAGTTCCTTCAACCAGCTGCTGCCCACGGCCATCGCCAGCCCGAGACCGACTCCGCACAGGACGCGCCCGATCGACAGCATCGGCACGACGCCGGAACCGAAGGCCAGCAGTGTCGATCCCATCGCGGTGATCAGCGGTGCGGGCCGCATCAGCCGCCGCCTGCCGTAGCGATCCGACAGCGGTCCACCGATCAGCAGCGCCGGCACGATGCCCAGGACGTACTCGAACAGCAACAGATTCACAGTGGTGACAGGCAGGCCGTCGTTCTTGTACATCACCAGCAGCGGGGTGAATTCGTTTCCGCCCCAGGCGATCGCGAAGATCGCCGCGGCCACGCCCCACCAGGCGCGAGGGGCGGTGGCGACGCGGGCCGGACGGAGGTCGACGGCGGCCGGTGCGGTCATCACAGTCCTCTCAGTTCGAGCTGGTGCACACCCGACAGATGGTCGGCGAGTGCGGTATCGAAGGCGGCGGTATCTCCGGCGGCGATCAGATCCGTCAGCCGCGCGTGCTGTTCCACGATGCGGGCGGTATTCATCGGCGCGCGGTGCAGGGCGGCGCTGTTCATCCGCCGCTGGCGTTCGCGGAGCGAGTCGTAGAACCCGGTGAGCAGCGGGTTGCCCGCGGCCACCACATAGCCGCGATGAAAGTCGGTGTCCTCGGTGGCGAAGTGCGACAGCGCCTGCCCGTCGGAGGCATCGAGGTTCGCGACGAGTTCGCGCTGGCGGGTGAGCGATTCGCGCAGTGTGTCGAGCAGCGGCGGGCGGTCGTCGGCGGTGAGGGCGCGTACCGCCGCGGTCTCCACGACATAGCGGGCATGTGCGACGTGTTCGGCCTCGTGTGAGGGGATCGGGACCACCAGCGCGCCGCGCTTGGGATACAGCCGCATCCAGCCCTCGGTCTCCAACCGCAGGAACGCCTCCCGGACCGGAGTGCGGGAGGTACCCAGATCGTTCGCGATCTCACCCTCGCTGATCAGCTCTCCGCCGGGCAGCGCGCCGGTCAGAATGCGCTCCTTGATCTCGCGATAGGCGCGCTCAGCGGCTGAATACGTCTTAGACACAAGTTGTAGCTTAGTTGGGACATGGGATGATTTGCCATGTGGGTGCGGACACGTCCGACCTGCCCTCGTGGTGCGTGGTGGCGGCATCGCAGCCGATGTGACGCCTCGCACAGTATTGCCCGGTAATGCTGTTTGGGTTGCTGCTGAGCTGGGAATACGGCCGACTATCGGCGGGGTTGCGCGATCGTTTCCGGCAGGGCCGGTCGTCGGTGTTGACCTCCGCCGCTGTAGGTGTAACTATGGGAAACAGTTACCCATGCGAGATGGAGAGGCTGTGACGACGATGTCCGTTGCCGCGACGCCGGAAGTAGACCCTGTGGTCGCCGAGGCCATGGAATACGCCCAGAAGCTGCTCCTGCTGTCCGAGGGGTCGGTCAACAAGCACTTCGATCCGTTCACCGACATCGACTGGGACAACCCCGACTTCGCCGCGACCGCCGGCGAGAAGCGGTGGATCCTTCCGGAATCCGCCGACCCGCTGGGGCGTCACCCCTGGTACAAGGCGCTGTCGGACGAGCAGAAGATCGCCCTCGGCAAGTACCGCCAGGCCAATGTCGCCAAGGTCGGCCTGCAGTTCGAGTCGATCCTGATCAGCGGCATGGTCACGCACAACTTCAGCCTGCCCAACGGTTCGCCCGAGTTCCGGTACTGCTCCCACGAGATGATCGAGGAGCACAACCACACCCTGATGTTCCAGGAGATGGTCAACCGGATCGGCATCGACGTGCCGGGGATGGGCCCGCTGGTCCGCAAGCTCCGCTACTTCGCCGCACCGGTCGCCGCCCGGTTCCCGAACCTGTTCTTCATGGCGGTCCTCGCCGGTGAGGAGCCGATCGACCACATCCAGAAGCAGATCCTGCGCTCCGGCGAGGAAGTGCATCCGATCATGCGCGGAGTCATGGCGATCCACGTCGCCGAGGAGGCGCGCCACATCTCCTTCGCGCACGAATTCCTGAAGAAGCATGTGCCGGAGTCGAATCCGGCCGCGAAGTTCGTGCTGTCGTTGGCCATGCCGATCGTGATGTGGATCCTCGGCCGGTCCATCGCCACTCCGCCGAAGTCCTTCTTCAAGGAGTTCGACATCCCGGAGGACGTCCGCAAGGAACTGTTCTACGGCTCCGCGGAGGCGCAGCAGACCTTCGCCGACTACTTCATCGACGTGCGGGCGCTGGCCAAGGATCTGGGCCTGATGAACCCGATCTCGAAGAACGTCTGGAAGCTGCTGAAGATCGACGGTCCGGCCAGCCGGTACCGCTCCGAGCCGCAGCGCGCCAAGACCAAAGCCGCCTGAAGGGTAGCCATACAGTGCCGTATGTAGTCACCCAGTCGTGCTGCAGCGACGCCTCCTGCGTCTACGCATGCCCGGTCAACTGCATTCATCCCACGCCCGACGAACCGGACTTTCTGACGGCGGAGATGTTGTACGTCGACCCCGCGGCATGCGTGGATTGCGGGGCGTGTGCCACGGCCTGCCCGGTGGACGCCATCACCTCCTCGAAGAAGCTCACCGCGGAGCAGAAGCCGTTCATCGAGATCAACGCCGATTTCTATCGTCAGGCGCGTCCGCGCCCCCTGCTGGCCAAGCCGGTGCCCGCCGCCGAGGTCGACACCGATCGGGGCGCGATGCGCGTCGCGATCGTGGGTTCGGGCCCCTCGGCGATGTATGCCGCCGACGAGCTGCTCACCCAGCCGGAGGTGACGGTGACGGTGTTCGACCGGCTGCCGGTGCCCTACGGCCTGGCCCGCCACGGTGTCGCACCCGACCACACCCGGACCCGGCAGGTGAGCCGGTTGTTCGATGTGATCTCCGCGCAGCCCGGATTCGGGTCGTACCTGAATGTGGCGGTGGGCGACGATATCTCGCACGCCGAACTGCTCGACCACTTCGACGCGGTGATCTACGCGGTGGGCGCCTCCTCCGACCGCAAGCTCGGTATCCCCGGCGAGGGCCTGCCCGGCAGCCTGTCCGCGACCGAGTTCGTGGCTTGGTACAACGGCCATCCCGACTACGCGCAGCGCAGTTTCGATCTGACGCAGCGGCGCGCGGTGATCGTCGGCAACGGCAATGTCGCGCTCGACGTGGCCCGGATTCTCACCATGGATCCCGAACTGCTCGATGCCACCGAGGTGTCGCCGGCGGCGCTGGACGCACTGCGGCACAGCAAGATCGAGGAAGTGGTGATCGTGGGTCGCCGCGGCCCGGCCGAATCCGCCTTCACCGTCCCCGAATTCGTGGGGCTGCTCGGCTCCGATCTCGACATCGTCGTGGAAGGTGATGTGCCGGAACCGACTCCGGACATGCCGCAGAAGGTCGAGCAGAAGCTGAAGTTGCTGCGCAGTGTGGCCGACCGCCCGGTGGGCGCGCGCAAGCGCATCGTCTTCCGCTATCTGTCTTCGCCGGTGGCGCTGGTCGGTACCGACCGGGTGACCGGAATCGAGCTGGTGCGCAACGAACTCGTCACCGACGAGGCCGGTGTCACCCGGGCCGTCGCGACGGAGGAGACCGAGACCCTGGATACCGCATTGGTTCTCGCCTCGGTGGGTTACCGCGGTGTGGCCGTGCCCGGGGTGCCGTTCGACGAGCGCGCCGGTGTCATCCCGAACGCCGACGGCCGGGTGCTCGAATCCGCCGACGGCGCGGTGGTTCCGGGAACCTACGTGACCGGCTGGATCAAGCGCGGCCCGACGGGCTTCATCGGCACCAACAAGTCCTGCGCACAGCAGACGGTGCGGCAGCTGGTCGACGACTTCAACGCCGGCCGCCTGCGCCGGCCCACCGCAGACGCCACCGATTTCGATCGGCTGATCCAGCGCCGCCGCCCCGACGCGGTGCGCGGCGGTGCCACGGCCCAGCCGTGGTGGAAGCGCAAGCTGCTCGCTCGCTCCTGAGCCGGATACCTCGACCGACCGCCCCGATCCGTCCGGATCGGGGCGGTTGTCGTTTCGGCAACCATCCAGCCATTCGGCATGACGCCTCGAATTCGGTCTCGTGAATGTCATTGTCGCAATTCCATAGAAAACCGGTCGGTATTCCATGGGATCAACTGTGAAATGGCCAGTTTTGCCAGCTATTCTCCTGCGGTAGGTGAATTCAGCCTTCCGATCTTGTTCTCCACTGTGCTCTAGCAGGTCTTTTGTGTGTTCGGCCGGTGAGTGTGAAAGCTTTTCCGCCCATTCGGTTTCCGTGATCGAGACCGACCAGCTAACCTGTGTTCGCTATTTGGTAAACGACCGCGACCGCATGGTTGAACCACTGGGGCCGTGGTCTCGGTGCGTTGACGGGATGGCAATGACGGTTGGCTTCGGCATGAGCATCGGCACAGTGAATTCCGTGTGGGCGGCAACTGCCGGTGATCGCGACCGTCCGGCGGTCCGCGTGCGCCGCACGGCGGTTACCGTCGACCGATCCGGCGCGGTGCGGGTCGGGGGAGTGCCTCGATTCGCGCCGGTGGTCACGGATTTCGCCGATCTCACCCAGCCGCGCGAGCCCGTGTCGCTGGGCGGCCTGATCCGATCCTCGGCCGATCTGGTCGCGGCGGTGGCGACCTGCCTGATCGATCCCAGCGCTCCGGAGGCCGGACCGGTCCTCACCCATCCCGCCTGCTACACCGACCGGCAGATCGCGTCGCTGCAGTACGCGCTGCATCGCCGCGGCGCCTTCGATGTGATTCTGATGCCCGAACCGGTGGCTGCGGTGGAATGGCTCGACGACGAATACGGCGTCACCGCAAGCAGTTCCACGCTCGTCTACGATCTCGGCGCCAACAGTCTGGACGTCGCGGTGGTCCGGACCGAGGCCGAATGGAATCAGCGCGGAGTGCTCGGCTCGGCGCTGCGATCCGATGCCTACGGCGGCCGGCCGCTGGGCGCCGTCCTGGCACGCTACGCACGGACCCTGGCTCCGGACGTGCCGGTCCCGGTGTCGAAGGTGGTGCCGGCCGAGGACACCCGTCGCCTGCGGACGTGGCATGTGCGCAATTCCCTTCGGGTGGTGCGCGATTGCCTGCAGAGTGCGCGGGTGAGCATCGACGACATCGACCGCGTGTTGCTGGTCGGGGGCGCCGCGCGGCCGGTCGAGGTCGCGGAGGTGCTGGCCGAATTGGGCCCCCCGGTAATCGTTCCGCCGGATCCGGCGCATACGGTCGCGACCGGTGCCGCCATCGCCTCGGCCCGATTCGCCGCGAGCAACAGCAGTGTCGGGCGGTATGCCCGGGGCGCCGCGGTCGTGTCCTCCGCCGCGGTCGTCTCCGCTCTCGCGATGTCGGCGGCGACCATGATCGGCGGTGGCCCGGTCGGTACCGACGGGCCGATCATGGAATTCGCCCCCGCGCTGGCCGGTCCGGCGGACGCGTTGCGGGAGCAGGTCGGTGAGCTGCCGCAGCCGCCGGGATTCGGCGCCGGATTCGCGGCGCTGGCGGCCCGCGCCGACACCCTGATGGGCACCTCGCTGTCCGGTTTGCGCGGCTACGCCGGTGCGGCGCACGACTTTTCGCGCAGCATGACCGATCGGGTGGAGAACGCGCTGCGCGACTACGGTGCCGTGACACCCTGCGTGCCGCCCCGCGCGAGGACCTACTCCGACCCGGCGCGTTTCACCAATCCCATGCCGTTCGTGAACTCGGGTGCGGCGGCGCTCCTGGCCGCCGGCGCCGCGGCCCGTAACCTGCCCGGCACGGGACACCCCGGTCAGCCGGGATCCGGTGACCAGGGCACTCCACCCGGCGTCGGCTCGACACCCGGCAACTCGTCGAAGCCCGGGAACCCGGCGCCGAAACCCGCCGGCACAGCGGACGGTTCGATCACGCCCGCGCCGGGTACGAACCCCGCGCCCAACGGCGATACGACCGCGACCACCGGTGCGACGTCAGGAGATTCGCATTCCGGCGACACCGCGTCCACTCCGGGGTCCGGACACTCGGGCGGCACCGCCGACAGCGGTGCGGGCTCGGGCGCGACGTCGGAGGCCGACGCGAATTCGGCCGGGGGTTCGAGTACGTCATCGAACGGCTCGGGTTCGACCAGCGCCGAATCGCATGGGCCGCGTGGCGACTCCGCGAACTCCGGGGGAACGCAGAATTCGGGCGCAGAGAACTCGGGTGCCGAGAACTCGGGTACGGACCACTCCGATACACGGAGCTCGGAAGCCGCGAACTCGGGCGCGGCACACTCCGATGACGCCACGAACTCCGGCACCGGAACGAACCCCGGTAGTGCGGGAACGACCGGCGACGCCACGAATCCGAACGGTACGGCGAACGCGGGGGACCACGCGAAGCCC
>NZ_BAFQ01000059.1 GCF_000308375.1 Nocardia aobensis NBRC 100429
TGCGCCGCAACGAGGTCCTCGAGGAGGAGGATCTCGCCGAGGGCTATGTGCTGGCCTGTCAGGCGGTACCGGTCACCGACGACGTTTCGATCAGTTATTCCTGAACCACCCGACCCCTTGCAAGGAGTGCAAATGGCCGCCGTCAGCTCGCTCGGATATGTCCGGGCGCAGATCGCCGATGTCGCCGCGTGGCGTGAATTCGCCTTCGACACCATCGGATTCGCCGAAGGGTCGGGCCCCAACCCGGAATCGATCTACCTGCGGACGGACGAGCACACCTACCGCCTCGAACTGGTTCCGGGCGATCGCGACGAGGTGATCGCCGTCGGCTGGCAGGTCGCCGACCGGCGTTCGCTGACGCTGGTGCGCGAAACCCTCGCCGCGGCCGGGATCGAGGTCACCGAGCTGACCCTCGCCGAATCCGCCGCGCGCCACGTCGAGGAGGCGATCAGCTTCACCGATCCCGCCGGATTCACCGTCGAGGTCTTCCACGGCCCCCTGCTCGACCACAGCCCGGTGGTCGGCAAGTATGGACACCGTTTCGTCTCCGGCGATCTGGGGCTCGGCCACGTCGTGCTGCCGGTGCCCGATATCGAGGCGGCGCGGCAGTTCTACACCGAGGTGCTGGACTTCGCCTCGCGCGGTTCGTTCCGGGTCGGTCCGCCCGAACATCCGATCTGGATCCGGTTCATGGGTGTCAATCCCCGCCACCACAGCCTGGCGCTGATTCCCGGCGGCCGCGGCGACGGTCCGGGCATCGTGCACGTGATGGTGGAGGTCGACGCGCTCGACGATGTCGGCCGGGCGCTCGACCGGGTGACCAAGGCGGGCTACCACCTGTCCTCGACACTCGGCCGCCACACCAACGACAAGATGATCTCCTTCTACGTCCGCACCCCGGGCGGCTGGGACCTCGAATTCGGTTGCGAGGGAATGCTCGTGGGCGAGGACTATGTCGCGGAGGAGATGACGGCCGACAGCTACTGGGGCCACGAATGGGCGCGCGGCTGAGCGGCCGTCACCACTGCCCGGCGGCCGGCACGCGGTGACGCGAACCGGCCGTCGCGGGGTCCTACGCGTCGGTGAAGGTGACCCGCACGGAGATCGGATCGGTCTGCAGGGCGGCGAATCCGGCGGCGGTCAGCGGTGCGAGCGCCGGATGCGGGGCGAAGGCGCGGGCCCGGGCGACCACATCGTCGTCCGGGCGCAGCTCGGCCGTGGCCGCGCGCCAGGTTCCGTTGTGCCGCAATCGCACCGAGGGATTGGCGCGGACATTGTTGCCCCAGCCCGACCGCATCCCGTGCTGGCAGATGATCCAGGCGCCGTCGTCGTCGAACAGCACCGATACCGGAACCCGCCGTGGCTGACCGGATTTGCGGCCGACGGTCTCCAGTTCGGTCGCGAAGGTGGACCGCACACCGATCCGGTCCAGTGCGGCGAATCCGGGATTGACCAGATAGCGGCCGACCGCGCGCTCGATCCGGAACTTCGTCGACTTCCGGTCGCCACCGGTCGTTCCGCGCCGCGAGCGGAACGCGTCGAACCCGTTGCGGCGCAGCATGGTCAGCGCCGTCGACCACGGTGAGCGAGCCGGATCCGGATCGAGCCCGGCGCCGAGGCGATGCAGCTGATCGGTATGCCATTGCAGATCCAGGGCGCCGTCGACGGCGCGCAGAGTGCCGCTGCGGGCGACGCGGCCGCGCAGGCCGAGCGAAATCGACGGCGGCCGAAGCTCTTCCGTGCCGCCGGTGAGCAGATCGGCGGCGGCGGTGGGGTACACCGTGGTGGGGCGGCCCAGTCCGGCCACATCGCAGGCGCCGGAATCGACCGCACCGGCCATCGCCGCCCGGCTGCGGAAGCCGCCGGTGACCGCCATCGGCACCGTGGTCGCGAGCCGGCGTACCGTCTCCGCGTACTCGAGGAAGTAGGCCTCGCGTGCCCGGGTACTCGCCGCCGCATCGCGGGACCGGCCCATCATCGCCGGGGATTCGTAACTGCCGCCGCTGATTTCGATCAGATCCAGCGGTTGCGCGGCCAACTGCTGGACCACCGCCCGCGATTCGTCCTCGGTGAAACCGCCGCGCTGGAAATCCGCCGAATTCAGTTTGACGGCCACCGCGAAGCCCGGCTGGACCGCCGCGCGGACGGCGGAGACCACCTCGAGCAGGAAACGCGCCCGGCGTGGCGCGTCACCGCCCCAGTCGTCGGTGCGCTGATTGGCCAGCGGCGACAGGAACTGCGACACCAGGTAGCCGTGGGCGCCGTGGATCTGGACTCCGTCGAAACCGGCCGATTCCGCGATTCGCGCCGCGTCGGCGAAGCGCCGGATCAGATCGTGGATGTCGGCGTCGGTGAGCGCGCGCGGCGTGGGCAGTCCCGGTACTCCCGACGCGATCGCCGAGGGCGCCACCGGCCGCTGTCGGGTGGCCAGCGGATTGGCTTGGCGGCCGGGATGATTCAGCTGCATCCAGATCGGGGTGCCGCCGTCCTTGGCGGCCTTCGCCCACCGCGTCAGCGCCGCGAGATCGCGATCGTCGTCGACGACGACATTGCCCGGCTCGCCGAGCTGGGTGCGGTCGATCATCACGTTGCCGGTGACGATCAGTCCGTAGCCGCCCGCTCCCCAGCGGCGATACAGCCGGACCAGCCGCTCGTCGGGCGCGTGCGCCGCGGTGCCGAGCCCCTCGCTGAGCGCCGACTTCATGATCCGGTTGGGAAGCACCTGGCCGCAGGGCAGGGGAAGGGGGTCGTGCAGTCCGGTCATGCCTATCCTCCAGGGCGCGGATCGGAAATGAGGTATACCGATCGGTATAGTCGGCAGAGTAGTACACCGATCGGTCTAGGGCAACGGTAGGCTGGACCGGACAAGGTGCGTGAGGAAAGGGGTCGCATCATGGGAGCCCGCGACCGGCTCATCGACAGCGCCGTGGATCTGATGCGCAGTAACGGTGTGGCCGGCACCGGTATCGCGCAGCTGCTCGACCACAGCGGCATCTCGCGCCGCTCGGTGTATCTCAACTTCCCCGGCGGCAAATCGGAACTGATCGCCGAGGCGACCCGCGCCGCCGGCGCCGCCTACAGCGCTCTGCTGCGCACGATCACCGCCGGGGCCGACGTGGCCTCGTGTGTCGGCGCCTTCCCGGCCCTCTGGCGCGAAAAACTCGCGACCAGCGACTTCACCGCCGGATGTCCGATCGTCGCGGCCGCGCTGGGCCGGTCGGAGGCGCCCGACGCGGCCGACGCCGCCGGGGCGACCTTCACCGAATGGGAGACCATTCTCGCCGAACGCCTCGAAACCGAGGACGTCGCACCGGATCTCGCGATATCGCTGGCCACCACGGTGGTCGCGGCGCTCGAGGGGGCGGTGATCCTGTCCCTGGCGACCCGTTCGATGGCGCCGCTGGAACGGGTGGGCGCCCAGATGTCGGAACTCATCGCTCGCCACACCGCCGCGCCGTAGTTTCGTCGCAGGGCTTCGGAGCGCACACCGGTTGTGTGCGGCGGCGGTGGATCGACGTCGTGGGCCGGCGCGGGCACGACGGCCGGGCTCCGCACAGCCCCGGCGTCACCGGCGGTTATTCGGCCAGTGCCCGCTCGATCGCCGCGGCGGTGGGGATGGACGCGGTGGCGCCGACGACGGTGGTGGCCAGGGCGCCGGCGGTGCAGGCCCACGCCAGAGCGGTGGCGGGGCCCTCGTGCCAGTGTGCGGCGAGTGCGCCGGTGAACGTGTCCCCGGCACCGGTCGTGTCGACCACGTCGACCCGGACGCCGGGGTGGGTCAGCTCGCCCTCGGGTCCGCGATAGGTCGCGCCGTCGCCGCCACGGGTGATCAGCACGTGCGGGACCACCCGGAGTTCCGAATTCCAGTGCGCCGCTTCGCCCTTGTTGACCACCGCGATGTCGACCGCCTCCCACAGCTCCGATGGCAGTGATCGCACCGGGGACGGATTGAGCAGTACGAGAGTGCCGTGGTCGCGGGCGCAGCGGGCGGCGTCGAGCACCGTGGCCACCGGGATCTCCAACTGGCACAGCATGATATCCGCATCGGCGATGAGGGCGCGGTCCCCGTCGGTGAGGTCCGAGAGCGCCGCATTGGCTCCACCGACCACGATGATCGTATTCTCGCCGGTCTCGTCGACCACGATGGTGGCAGTTCCGCTGGACCCCTCGACGGTGCGCAGTCCCGCGGTCCCGACCTGGTTGTCCTCGAGCACCTTCCGCAGTTCGGCGCCGAAGACGTCGGTGCCGATCGCGCCGACGAAATCGACCGCCGCGCCCGCGCGCCGGGCGGCGATCGCCTGGTTCGCGCCCTTTCCGCCGGGCACCGTGGCGAAGGTGGTGCCGAGGACGGTCTCACCGGCCTGCGGCCGCCGCGGTGTGCGCGTCACCAGATCCATGTTGATGCTGCCGACCACTGCGATCCGTGCCATGCACGCACCGTAACCCGCCGCGGTGCGGACGGACCGAACGTCGCCGTGATCAGGCGCGGTCGACCGCCGATGCCAGCGCGGCCAGCCGGTCGATGGACCCGAGCAGTTTGTCGGACGTCGTCGCGCGGGCTCGGGGCAGCCGGACCTCGTCGGTCAGCCGGGTCCAGTCGTAGGTGTGCCGCACGAGCGTCCGGCTCTCGTCGACGGGTTCCAGTTCCCAGCGCCACAGATGTCCCGGCGGGCGCTGCCCGGGTTCCGCGGGCAGCCAGGCGATCCGGCGCCCCTCCTCGAACTCCACCACGTGATTCTCGCGCACGCTCCCGTTGGTGAGTGTCATCGCGAAGACCTCGCCCACACTCCGCACGCGCTGCCCGGTCTCCGCCCGGTCGAGATTGTCGTTCCCGTCCCATCGCGGCTGCTGCGCCGGATCGGCGATCAATTCGAAGATGTGCCCGGCCGGCGCGGCGACTTCGCGCTCCGCCGACACCACCCTGTCGATATCTGCCATGCGACCATCGAATCATTCACCGGCAGCGGCGACAACGCGGCCACGACTATCGTTCGCGCACAGCCCTTTCGGTGTGCGCGTCCTATTCCTGGTCGCCGACCGGGCCGGACGTCGCTTCGGCGTGCCGGGGCTCCAGGGGCGGGCCGGTCACCGGGCAGTTGATCTTGCATTGCGGCGTGGCGTCGGGACTCGCGTCCCGCAGCGCGTCGTCGCGGACGGTGACCACGGTCAGCGCCGCGGCCGCGGCCATGACGATCGCGCAGATGAGCATCGCCTCGCGGAATCCGTGTTCGAAGGCGGCGGGGTCGGTGTAGGCGGCGCCGGTGAGGCCGGTGAGCGGCGGGATCGCCGCCACCGCGAGCAGTCCGGCCGCTCGGGCGACAGCGTTGTTGACGCCGCTGGCCACCCCCGCGTGCCGTTCGTCGGCGGTCGCCAGCACGGTCGCGGTCAGCGGTGCGACGGCCAGGGTGAGACCCAGGCCGAAGACGAGGGCGGCGGGCAGCACGTCGGCGACATAGGAGGCGTCGGGGCCGATCCGCATCATCAGCAGCATCCCGGCGGCCGCCAGCAGGACACCCGCGGTGATCGGGATGCGCGGTCCGATGCGCTGCGCCAGATCGCCCGAGCGCGCGGAGAACAGCAGCATCAGCACGGTCGAGGGCAGCATCGCGGTCCCGGCCGCCATCGGACTGAAACCGGCCACCACCTGCAGGGTCAGCACCAGCAGGAAGAACACCACGCCCATCGCGCCGTACATCACGAAGGTGACGGCGTTGATCGCGCTGAACTGCCGCGAGGCGAAGATCTCGACCGGCAGCATCGGCGGCGGCCCGCCGTGGGGCCCGGGCGCCTCGTACCGTGCCGACCGCCGCCGCTCGACGACGACGAAGGCCACTCCGGCGAGCACGCCGATCGCCGCCGTCGCCACCACGGCCGTCCGGCTGCTCCCGTGTTCGGGGGCCATGGTCAGCGCATAGGTGATGCCTGCCAGGCACAGTGCCGCGAGGAATGCCCCCAGCACGTCGAACCCCTCGTGTGCCGGGCCGCCGGATTCGGGAGCGGGGCGGGTGGATGCCGAGCCGTCGGCCGCGCCGGAACCGTAGGTCTCCGGCACGTGCCGCACCGCGACCAGCACCACCACCGCCGCCAGCGGAATGTTCAGCAGGAACACCCAGCGCCACCCGGCCGCGCCGACCAGCCATCCGCCCAGGAAGGGCCCGATCGCGCCGGCCACCCCGCCGAGCCCGGACCACGCGCCGACCGCGCGGGCGCGATCCGATTTCGCGAACGACGCCTGGATGATCGCCAGCGAACCGGGGGTCAGCAGCGCACCGCCCACTCCCTGCAGCGCGCGGGCCGCGATGAGCATCGGAATACCTTGTGCCGCACCGCAGAGCGCCGAGGCCAACGCGAACCACACCACGCCGACGACGAAGATCCGCCGCCGCCCGAACCGGTCACCCAGCGATCCGCCGAGCAGAATCAGCCCGGCCAGCGTGAGCGTGTACGCGTTCACCGTCCACTGCAGACCCGCCATCGAGGCGCCGAATTCCGCACCGATGCGGGGGAGTGCGACATTGACCACGGTCGCGTCCAGCATCGCCATTCCCGAACCCAGCACCGTGGCCAGCAGCACCCAACGACCCGAACCCGAGGACAACCGGATGGTGGCGACCATGAGGACACGGTAGCGGTGGGCACCGACGCAAGCGCGCGTTCGGCGGTTATCCGCCGACGGCGTCCGCGACCCGGTCAGTAGGCTGTTCACCATGACTGCTGGAACTGTCGGCGAAGTGGATACCGTGCGCGAAGCGGTGCACGAGGCGGCGCGGCGGGCTCGGGTGGCGTCGCGGACGCTGGCACAGCTGACGACCGCGCAGAAGGATGCGGCCCTGCACGCCGCGGCCGATGCGCTGCTCGCGCACAAGGATGCCGTCCTGGCCGCCAATGCCGAAGACATCGCGACCGCGGAGTCGGGCGGAACCGCGGCCTCGCTGCTGGATCGCCTGCGGCTGACCGAGCCGCGCATCGACGGCATCGCCTCCGGATTGCGTCAGGTCGCCGGTCTGCCGGATCCGGTCGGAGAGGTACTGCGCGGTTCGACGCTGGCCAACGGACTCGAGATCCGGCAGGTGCGCGTGCCGCTGGGCGTGGTCGGCATGGTCTACGAGGCCCGTCCGAACGTCACCGTCGATGCCTTCGGCCTGGCGTTGAAGTCCGGTAACGCGGCCCTGCTGCGCGGGTCGTCCTCGGCGGCGCGGTCGAACGCGGCTCTGGTCGAGGTCATGCGGGAAGCCCTTGTGGCCCAGGGCCTTCCGGCCGACGCGGTGCAACTGCTGCCGAGTGAGGATCGCTCCAGCGTCACCCATCTGATCCAGGCCCGCGGCCTGGTGGACGTGGTCATCCCGCGCGGTGGCGCCGGACTGATCAACGCGGTGGTGCGCGACGCGCGGGTCCCGACCATCGAAACCGGCACCGGCAACTGTCACGTCTATGTGCACGCCGCCGCCGATCTCGAGATGGCGGAATCGATTCTGCTGAACTCCAAGACCCGCCGTCCCAGCGTGTGCAATACCGCCGAGACCGTGCTCATCGATCGCGCGATCGCCGAGACCGCGGTCCCGCGTCTGATCGGCGCGCTGGAACAGGCGCAGGTCACCATCCACGGCGATCTGCCCGGCCTGGTTCCCGCGACCGACGAGGATTGGGCCGACGAATATCTGTCGCTGGATATCGCGCTCAAGGTCGTCGACGATCTCGATGCCGCGGTCGACCACATCAACGAGTGGGGCACCGGCCACACCGAGGCCATCGTGACCGCCGATCTGAAGGCGGCCCGCGAATTCACCGCCCGGGTGGACGCGGCAGCGGTGATGGTGAACGCCTCCACCGCGTTCACCGACGGCGAGCAGTTCGGATTCGGCGCGGAGATCGGCATCTCCACGCAGAAGTTGCACGCCCGCGGTCCGATGGCGCTGCCGGAGCTGACCTCCACCAAGTGGATCGTCTGGGGCGACGGCCAGATTCGGCCGAGCTGAACCCGTCCGGGCCGGCCCGTCGCTGCCCGGTCCGGCCTGTGGTCTCGCCGACACCGGAGTATCGAACCCGGCCCGCGGGTGTGTACCGTCGTGATCAGCTGTTCTTTACGGTGCATACCTGCAGTGGGCTGCGCTGTTCCCGAAGGAGGGCCCAACTGTGCAGACGACCGTGCACGAGCCGATTTTCGCCTCGGTCGACGATGTGATCGACCGTCTGGCCACCACCGGCTACCTGGCCGACAAGGCCACCGCCACCTCGGTGTTCCTGGCCGACCGGCTCGGCAAGCCGTTGCTGATCGAGGGACCCGCCGGCGTCGGCAAGACCGAATTGTCGCGAGCGGTTGCCCAGGTCGCCGATGCCGAACTGGTTCGCCTGCAGTGCTACGAGGGGATCGACGAGGCGCGTGCGCTGTACGAGTGGAATCACGCCAAGCAGATTCTGCGCATCCAGTCGGCGACTTCCGGTGGGTCGGATTCGGGTAACGCCTGGGCCGACACCAAAGCAGATGTGTTCAGCGAGGAATTCCTGCTGCAGCGCCCGCTGCTGACCGCGATCCGGCGCACCGACCCGACCGTGCTGCTGATCGACGAGGCGGACAAGGCGGACGTCGAGATCGAGGGCCTGATGTTGGAGGTGCTGAGCGACTTCGCCGTCACCGTCCCGGAACTCGGCACGATCACCGCTACCCGCCGCCCGTTCGTGGTACTCACCTCGAACGCGACCCGCGAACTGTCGGAGGCGTTGAAGCGCCGCTGCCTCTACCTGCACATCGATTTCCCGGACGAGGAACTCGAACGCCGCATCCTCGCCAGCCGGGTGCCGGAGCTGAAACCGGCCGTGGCCGCCCAGCTGGTCCGCGTGGTGCACGTGCTGCGCGGGATGCAGCTGAAGAAGTTGCCGTCGGTCGCCGAATCCATCGACTGGGCCCGGACGCTGCTGGCCCTGGGCCTGAAGGATCTCGACGACAAGACCGTGCGTGCGACGCTCGGTGTGGTGCTCAAACACCAGAGCGACCATCAGCGCGCCCTGGCCGAGCTGAAATTGGCCTGAGCCGTGTCCGGTAAGCGCACCACCCCCCGCACGCTGGTCTCCGCGGCGTTGCGTGGCGGGTCCGCGTCCGCGGCGCAGGGTGCGCCTCACCCCGGGCAGACCGCGCCGCACGGACTCTCCGGACATGTGGTCGGCTTCGTGGAGGCCTTGCGCGCCAGGGGAATTCCGGTCGGGCCGTCGGAAACGGTGGATGCCGGCCGGGTGCTCACCGTGGTCGATCTGATGGATCGCGAGATGCTGCGCGAGGGCCTGGCCTGTGCGCTGCTGCGCCGGCCCACGCAGCGCGCTACCTTCGACGGATTGTTCGAGCTGTGGTTCCCGGCCGCGCTGGGGGAGCGCGCGGGCGCCGACGATATCGAACTGCCGCGGCGCGACGACGGGGAGATCGACCTGTTCGAATTGCGGCGGATGCTGGCCGAGATGCTGGCCGCCGAACCTACGGGTGACCAGACCCGGCAGTTGCAGAATCTGGCCGCGCAGATGGTCGAGCAGATGGGGCAGTACCAGTCGGCGAACGGGCCGTCGTTCTCGGCGTATCAAACGCTCAAAGATGTGCAGCCCGAGGTGCTGATCAGCAAGATCCTCGCGGGATTGGCCGCCGGGCAGAACAATTCGGAGTTCGACACCGAAGTCGCCCGCCGCGCCGCCCGCGAACGGGTCAAGGCCTTCCGCGGCACCGTCGAGGCCGAGACCCGGCGGCGGGTGGCCGAGCGGCTGGGCCGCGAGCGAGTCGCGACCTACGGTGTCCAGCGCCAAGCCGAGGACGCCGACTTCCTGCGCATCTCGGAGAACGAACTGGCCGAACTGCGGCGCGGTTCGCAACGGCTGGCACGCGTCCTGGCGTCCCGCCTGGCCGCTCGCCGGCGCCGTTCCCGGCGCGGCGAAATCGATCTGCGCAAGACGCTGCGCAAGTCCATGTCGACCGGCGGGGTGCCGATCACGCTGCAGACCCGCAAACCGCGGCCCGGCCGCCCGGATCTGGTGCTGCTGTGCGACATCTCGGGATCGGTGGCCGGATTCTCCAGTTTCACCATGCTGCTGGTGGATTCGCTGCGCGAGCAATTCTCGCGGGTGCGGATCTTCGCGTTCGTCGACCAGGTGGACGAGGTGACCCACATCTTCGACCAGGTCACGCCGCTGGACCAGGTGACCCGGCGCATCTTCACCGAGACCGAGGTGGTCGGATTCGAGGGGCACTCGGATTACGGTGCGGCACTGCGCGGTTTCGCGCAGGATTGGCCCGACGTGGTGACCAGCCGCACCTCCCTGCTGATTCTCGGCGACGCCCGCACGAACTATCGGGATCCGGCGCTGAATACGCTGCGCGAACTCGTCCAGGTGGCCAAGCATGCGCACTGGTTGAATCCGGAGGCCGAAAAGATGTGGGGCACCGGTGATTCGGCGGCCAACCGCTACGCCGAGGTCGTCGAGATGCACGAATGCCGGTCGGCGCGCCAGCTGACCGGTGTGGTGAGCAGACTGCTTCCGGTCTAGTCATCGAGGAGGGTCATGAGCGATCTGCTGGGTTACTGCCTCACCAAACCGGGAGCCTGGCGCGACGAACCCTGGGAGGGTGACGTCGTCGCGAAGGTCGGCGACAAGATCTTCGCCTTCGTCAGCCCGGAGACGGTGACGCTCAAATGTGGCCGCAGCCGCCTCGAAGCCGACGAACTGGTGCATATCCATCCCGACGACGTCACCGCCTCCGCGTATATCGGGCGGTACGGCTGGAACACCGTCCGGCTGGGTGGCTCGGTGTCGGATGCGGAGGTGCGCGAACTGATCGATCAGTCCTACGCCGAGGTCGTCGCCAAACTGCCGAAATCCAAGCGACCGACGGGATAGCACGCCGTTTGCCCGGCATCATCAGCGGCTGTTAAGCGCTTTCCAAGCAGGGCCGTCGATCATTCGCGCGTGCCGTGCCCATCGGGGGAGTTCGCCGACGAAATCCCCGCCGACCAGCCGAGCGCCCCTGCGGCGCGACGAATGTCCCGCCACGTGGACGCCGAGCCTCTCGACACCGAGCCCCGCGACTCCGGGCCGCCGCACGACTCGGAGCGCTCCGGCCACGAATCGGCCGCCTCATGTCCGGCACCGACGCCCGCGACGGATGAGCCGAGGCGGGGCGAGATGCGGCTGCGAGCGCGGGAACTGGCGGAGGCCGCGACCGCCCTGCTCGCTACCAGCCCAGCCGCCGCCGAACGAATGTTGCTGCAGGCCTTGGACTGTGGCAGCGGTGTGCTGTCCGGTGAACAACTCGCGCGGCTGTCCTCGCTGGTGGTGACGGCGGTCGCCAATCAGCCGGGCCGGGAGCGCGACCTGGCGGCCGCGGCGGTCGCTGCGGCCGAGAGCTGGACCGGCATCTCCGCCGCCGACGCGGCCCATCACACCCTGCTCGCCGCCCGCGTCCACTATCGCAGCGGTCACCATCGCCTCGCGGCCACCCTGTTCGCCGCTGCCCTCGGCTGCGATGCGCTGCCCTATCCGCCGGAAGAGGTCGCGGTGCTGTACGAGCAGCTCGGGCGGTGCTTGGGACAGTGTTACCGCCACCGTGCCGCGGCACGGGCCTACGCGGCGGGGGCGGCCGCCGTCGCCGGTAGACCCCGGTGGGAGGAACTGCACAGCGACCTGGTCGACGCGGCGTCCCGATCCCGGCACTCGGCGCGCAATCCGGCCGCGATGGTCCGGGCGTATCTGTCGTCGCGGCGAGCACGGTGAGCACCCCCGGGTCGCCGCCGTTTCCCTCGCCGCGGCGACGGGCCTCGTCTCGGCGCCTTTGAACCGGTCCGGAATCGGCATCTCCCGAGTACTCCGGAGCCGGATCGGCCGACGAGACCCGACCCCGCGCGGGCCCGCCCAGTAAGCTCGGCATTCGTGCAAAACACAGGCCGGCGCAAACTGGGCGTGATGGGCGGTACGTTCGATCCGATCCATCACGGGCACCTGGTTGCCGCCAGTGAGGTCGCCAACCGCTTCGACCTCGATGAAGTGATCTTCGTACCCACCGGGCAGCCGTGGCAGAAGTCCTCGCGGCAGGTTTCACCGGCGGAGGACCGCTATCTGATGACGGTCATCGCCACCGCGTCCAATCCCCGGTTCTCGGTCAGCCGTGCCGACATCGACCGGGAAAAGGCCACCTACACCGTCGATACCCTTCGTGACCTGCAGAATCAGCATCCGGACGCGGATCTGTACTTCATCACGGGTGCGGACGCGCTGGCCAGCATCCTGACATGGCAGGATTGGGCGGAACTGTTCGAGCTGGCGAAGTTCGTCGGGGTGAGCCGTCCGGGGTACGAATTGAATGTCGACCACCTCGAGGGACATCTGCGAAATCAGCCGGCCGATGCGGTCACCGTCATCGAGATCCCGGCCCTGGCGATCTCGTCGAGCGAATGCCGTCGCCGTGCCGCCGAGGGGCGCCCGGTGTGGTACCTCGTTCCCGACGGCGTCGTGCAGTACATATCGAAACGGCACCTGTACGTGCCGGGAGGGAACGGAAGGGTGAGTCAATGACGGCATCGGCACAGGCGGTGGAGATGGCGCGGGTCGCCGCGCGGGCCGCCGACGAGAAGCTGGCGACCGACGTCGTCGTCCTCGACGTCTCCGATCAGCTGGTGATCACCGACTGCTTCGTCATCGCCTCCGCGCCGAACGAGCGTCAGGTCAACGCGATCGTCGACAACGTCGAGGAGAAGTTGCGTCTCGCCGGGCACAAGCCGGTCCGCCGCGAGGGCACCCGCGAAGGTCGGTGGGTGCTGCTGGACTACGTCGACGTCGTGGTGCACATCCAGCACAGCGACGAACGCAATTTCTATGCGCTGGAACGGTTGTGGAAGGACTGCCCGCAGGTCGAGGTGCCGGGTCTCGAGGCGCCCGCGCAGGCCCAGGCGAGTGCTGGCGGGGACCCCGAGTGAGCCGCGGACCCGAAGGGGGGACCGCGCGTGATCCCGAGGTGACCGGGGAACGCGCCGTCGACTCCGATGTGAGCGACGCGTCCGAAGGTGTTGCGCCGGCAGCGGGTTCGCGGGCGTCGAAATATCCGGGCGTGCGTCGGCTGATCCTGCTGCGACACGGGCAGACGGAATGGAATGCCGCCGACCGCATGCAGGGCCAGATCGACACCGAGCTCAGCGAATTGGGCCGGAGCCAGGCGAAAGACGCTGCGCGCGAGCTGGTTTCCCAGGACGCCGTCGCGATCGTCTCCTCGGATCTGCGCCGCGCCTACGACACCGCACTGGCACTGGCCGAGCACAGCGGACTCGAGGTCGTGCGGGATGCGCGGCTGCGGGAGACCAGCCTCGGCGACTGGGAAGGTCTCGACCACCTCGAGGTGGACGCTCGGTATCCGGGCGCGCGCAAGGCGTGGCGGCTGGATCCCACGGTCACGCCGCCGGGCGGGGAGAGCAAACTCGAGGTCGGCGCGCGGGCGCTGCCGGTGGTTCGCGAGCTGTTCGCCGAGCGTGCGGACTGGCCCGGCCGTACCATCATCCTGGTCGCGCACGGCGGGCTGATCGCAGCCCTGACCGCCGCGCTGCTGGAACTGCCCGAGCACAAATGGCCGATCCTGGGCGGATTGGCCAATACCAGCTGGGTGCAGCTGAGCAGCCACGGTCCGGGCATCGAGCAGCCGGGTTGGCGGCTGGATGTGTGGAATGCGGCGGCGAAGGTAGCACCTGATGTCCTCTGAACGCTCCTCCGACGACCGGGACGAACCGGTCCGGCAGGTATCCGACGAACTGTTGCGCAAGGCATCCGAAGGGCCGGTCCGACGGCTGCCGGACGCGCTGTTCGGCGGTCCGGTCACGCCGGTCGACCCGGCCGGGGAATCCGACGCCGCCTCCGAGTCGGGCGATGCGGACGACGACGGGGGCTCGACCGGTCCGCCGGCCGTTGTCGCGGATGCGCCCACCGAGTCAGAGGAGAATGCGGAACCGGCCGCGGGCGCACGGGAAGACAGCGTGCCCGGCGGTTCCGAGACGACACCGTCCACCGCTACGCACGCCGTCTCCGGCGATGCGGCGGTAGCTGATGACGCCGACGCGGTCTCCGTGGATGCGCAGCCGAGCATCGGCGATACGGCCGGCGCACCCGAGGCTTCGGCGCGACCGGTTCTGGTCGTGATCGCGGATTCGCTGTCGTACTTCGGCCCGAAGGGCGGCCTGCCCGCCGATCATCCGCGCATCTGGCCGAATCTGGTTGCCGCGGAACTCGATTGGGATGTCGAATTGGTGGCGCGGATCGGCTGGACCTGTCGCGACGCCTATTGGGCGCTCATCGGCGATCCGCGCGTATGGGCCGCGGTGCCGCGCGCGGGAGCGGTCGTCCTTGCCACCGGCGGCATGGACACGCTGCCCTCGCCGCTGCCCACGGCGCTGCGCGAGATGATCCGGTATCTGCGCCCGCCGGTGCTGCGCCGGCAGGTGCGCACCGGATATCAGTGGCTGCAACCGCGGCTGTCCAAACTCGGTCGCCCCGTGGCACTTCCGCCGCGCGTGAGCATCGACTACCTGGAACAGTCACGGCATGCGCTGGCCCAGTTGCGGCCGGATCTGCCCGTGGTCTCGGTGCTGCCTTCCGTCCACGACTGCGAGGCCTACGGCAAGGTGCACACGGGGCGTGCCCCCGCGGTGCGCGCGCTACAGGAGTGGTCGGCGAAAACCGGTGTGCCGCTGGTGGATCTGGGTGATGCCGTGCGCGACGACATCTTCTCGGGCGAGGCGAATCCGGACGGGATCCACTGGGGCTGGGAGGGGCATGCGGCGGTGGCGCGAGCCATGGTGAAGGTGCTGTCGGAGGTGCGTTCGGTCGAGGCCGGTGCATGAATCGGTTCGGATAGCCGATGACCGTCGTGGTGGTCACGGATTCGGCGGCGAGCGTACCCGCCGCACTGGTATCGGAATTGGGCATCGTGGTGGTGCCGCTGCATGTGCTGGTCGACGATCGGGCGATCGCCGAGGGCGTCGACGACTGCGAGATCGACTACGGCGCGTCCACGGTGACGACCTCGTCCGCCTCTCCCGGTGAATTGCGCGCCGCCTACGAGCGCGCTCTGGAGCTCAGCGCGGGCGACGGTGTCGTGGCCGTGCATATTTCGCGACAGCTGTCGGCGACCTGGGAAGCCGGCCGCCAAGCCGTGCAGGATATGGATGCCGCCGACCGGGTGCGCCTGGTGGATTCGCTGAGCGCGGGCCTGGGCACCGGGCTGCCCGTACTCGCCGCCGCCCGCCGCGCGCGATCGGGTGCGGTGCTGGACGTCGTCTACGACACTGCGGTCGCCGCCGCCGGGCGATCGCGCACGTTCATCGTCGTCAATCGGACCGAGCAGCTGCGTCGCGGCGGACGGCTCAGCACCGCGGCCATGTTCTTCGGAACCGAGCTGGTGACCAAGCCGATACTCCAGATCGTCGACGGCAAACTGGAGCTGCGGGAGAAGGCCCGCACCCGGTCCAAGGCATACGCGAAACTCGTTGCGGCAGCGGTGGATGCGGCCGGTGACGACGGGGCGGCGGTGGCCGTGCAGCATCTCGGTGCCGCCTCCGCGGCGGCGACCATCGCCGGACAGCTCGGCGAACTCATCCCCGGCATGCGGGAACTCGTGACCGCCGAATTCGGTCCCACGCTCGGCGTGCACGTGGGCACCGGGGCAGTCGGCGTTCTGGTGGTCCCCGGCGGCTGCGGCTGAGCGTCTACCATCGCCGGCCGACGAACTTCGTCGCCGCGCCGGAGGTTGTCCACAGCTCAGCCGCTGTCCCCAGACATTCCGAAACCCCAGTTCGCGCACCGAGTCACGCCCCGCCGCGCACTTACGGTCACCGTCATGGCGCGACACGAGGATCGGACCCTACTGCGGCAGCGACTGCACGACGTATCACCCGGAACGGCAACGCTCGGCACCCTGGCCCCCGGCCCGGGTGACCCGACCCACGACGGGCTGTGGGACCTCGCCCGATCACCCGCGGACTCGGCGGAGCAGCGCCGCGACCCCTCGGGCAGCCCCTCCGGAAGCCGTGATTTCCGGATGCGCGGTAGCGAATCGGGGCCGTCCGCCGGTGTGCGGGCCGGCGACCACGGCGGGACGTGGCCGAGGCGCCCGTATTCGCCGAACCGTATCCGGCAGCGGCGCGACGACGCCGCGTCGCATCCTTCGAGTGCGGGAGCCCGCGAGCGACACGACGGTGTCGGTCGGGACGGCGACGAAGGTCCCGCGGCGAACGGCGCGGGGGTGGTATTCCCCGAGGCGCCGGAGAGTCCGCGAATTCCGCAGTGGCTCAGCGAACCGGTGGGATCGGTGACGATCTGGCAGCGGCTCGTTCCGGAGCGATTCCGGGGAGTTCGCGTGGATCCCGGGCGCAAAGGAGTGTGGGTGCTGGCCGGTGCCGGCGTGGCGGCGGTGATCGTGGCGGCGGCCGCCGCGCACCGAGACGATCCGGTGGCGGCGCCGGTGGCGCCGCTACCGGCAGTGCGCACGGAGGCTGCCGAAACCTCGGTTGTCCCCGCGGCGGTGGACGGCCCCGGACTGGCTGTGCGGTCCGATCCGCCGGGCCGGGCGACGCCGTCGCCGGCTTCCGGCGGCGATCTGGTGGTCAGCGTCATCGGTTTGGTCGAACATCCCGGTCTGCTGCATCTCGCACCAGGAACACGGGTCGCCGACGCCGTCGCGGTGGCAGTGGCGAGGGAGGGTGCGGACCTCGCCGGGCTGAATCTCGCCCAGCGGCTCGCCGACGGCGACCAGATCGTCGTCGGAGAGCCGGGTCCCGCGAGCGGTCCGCGCCTCGGCAGCATGGTCGTTGCGGGCGCCTCGCATCCGGCCGCGACGTCGGGCGCCGCCTCCCCACCGGGGCACAAGGTCAACCTCAACACGGCGACGGAACAGGATCTCGACTCCCTGACCGGGGTGGGTCCCACCACCGCCGCGGCCATCATCGGCTGGCGCAACCGGCACGGCCGTTTCACCAGCATCGACCAGCTCGCCGAAGTCACCGGCATCGGCCCCGCCAAGCTCAACCGCCTCCGCGACCAGGTCACCCTGTGAACCGCGGCGAATCGACGCACGCTCGGCACCGGCACGAACACGTCGCGAACTCCGGCCACGGCGGCGTCGAACGCATGACGGTCGGGGCGGCCGGCACTCCGTTGGACGCGCGGCTGCTTCCCGCCGCGCTGGGGTGCTGGGCCGTGACCATCGTGGGCATCACGCTGGGGTGGCGAGCCGGGATGTGGGTGTGCGCGGGGCTGGGGCTCTCGGTGGCCGGAACGGGAATCATTCTGGCGCGGAGCCGATTCCGTGCTTCGCATCGAGCGGCATGGTGGGTGGTGCTGGCCGCGCTGCTGGCGTCGGCGGGGTTCGGGGTGGCGGCGTCGTGGCAGGCCTACCGGGTGAGCGCCCATCCCCTGGGGCGGCTGGCGGCGGGCAGTGTGGTGACGGCCGAGATGGTGGCCGGAGATCCGAAACCCCTCCCGGCCCACTCCTTCGGTGGGCGGCAATGGACGATGCGCGCGACGATTCGCGAATTCCGTTACGGCGCAACATCCGTACCCGGCGATGCGGCGGTGACGGTGATCATGCCCGAGCGGGTCTGGTCGGATCTGGTGCCGGGGCAGCACGTCACCATCCGGGCTCGGCTCGATCATCCGTGGCGACGTGATCTGACGGTCGCCGTGCTGCGGGCGCAGGGACCGCCCATCCGGGTCGGGACGCGGCCGTGGTGGCAGTCGGCGGCCGCGGTGGTGCGCGGGAATCTGTCCGAGGCGGCCGAACGCGCATTGCCACCGGACGCGGCCGGAGTGCTACCGGGGCTGATCGACGGTGATATCTCCGGGCTGCCGGATCACGTCCGCGAGGACTTCCGGGCTGTCGATCTCACGCATCTGGTCGCCGTGTCGGGGACGAACGTCTCCATCGTGCTCGCCGGTGTCCTGCTCGCGGCCCGAGCTCTGACGCTCGACCCGCGCTGGGGTGCGGTACTCGCCGCGCTGGCGCTCATCGGATTCGTCGTTCTGGCGCGGCCGTCGCCGTCGGTACTGCGGGCGGCTGTGATGGGCGCGATCGCGGTGCTGGCGATGGTGACGGGACGCCGGAAACAGGCGCTGCCGGCCCTGTGTGCCGCGGTGATCGTACTGATCGCGCTCTCACCGCAACTGGCGGTCGATATCGGCTTCGCCCTCTCGGTGCTGGCGACCGCGGGCCTGATCCTGCTGGCGCCGAGCTGGTCGCAGTGGCTCGAACAGCGCGGCTGGCCCGCGCCGGCCGCCGAGGCGTTCGGTGTCGCGGCGGCCGCCTTCGCGGTCACCACGCCGATCATCGCCGCACTCACCGGACATGTCAGCGGGGTGGCGATCGTGGCGAATGTGCTGGTCGAACCCGTCGTCGCGCCGATCACGCTGCTCGGGGTCGGCGCGGCCGCCCTGTCCTGCTGCTGGCAACCGGCCGCGATCTGGGTGCTGAATCTGGCCGAGCCGCCGATGTGGTGGTTGCTCTTCGTCGCCGAACACGCGGCGGCCCTGGGCATTTCGTTGCCGATGCCCGCCGGAGTGTGGGGTGCGGTACTGGCCGGTGCGCTCATCGGCGGTGGTGTCGCGGTGCTCGGGCGCGTGGGCGCGCGCCACACCCGCACGCCCGCGGGTCCGGCGCCGCCACCGGCACCCGGCGACGGGTCGGTGAACCTGTCACCGGCCACCCGTAGGATCGTCCCGTGACCGATCACCTGGCTGCCTTACATCTGGTACTCGGTGAGGAGGAACTGCTCATCGAACGGGCGGTCGCCTCGATCGTGGCGCAGGCGCGGGCCGCGACCAACGATCCCGACGCGATGCCTGTGGATCGGTTGCGGGCGGGCGATGCGAGCTCCGCCGAACTGGCCGAGCTGCTGAGCCCCTCGCTGTTCGCGGAGGATCGGGTGATCGTCCTCGAGGCCGCCGCGGAGGCCGGTAAGGATGCGGTGGCGCTGGTCACCGCGGCCGCCGGTGATCTGCCCGAGGGAGTCGTGCTCGTGGTCCTGCACTCTGGCGGCGGCCGGGCCAAGGCGCTGGCGCCGGCACTGCAGAAGCAGGGCGCCGAGGTGCACACCTGCGCCAAGATCAGTAAGGCGAACGAGCGAAACGAATTCGTACGCAACGAATTCCGCACAGCCGGCGTCCGCGTCTCGGGTGACGTGGTGCAGGCGGTGGTGGAGGCCATCGGATCCGATCTGCGCGAGCTGGCCGCGGCCTGTTCCCAGCTGGCCGCAGATACCGGCGGCAAGGTGGATGTCGACGCGGTGCGCCGGTACTACTCCGGTCGCGCCGAGGTCACCGGATTCGAGGTCGCCGATCTGGCCGTCGCCGGTGACCGGCCCGCGGCCATGGAGGCATTGCGCTGGGCGACCGACCGCGGCGTCCCGGCCGTCCTGCTCGCCGACGCGCTCGCCGACTCCGTGCACACCATCGCGAGGGTCGGATCCGCCGGTCGCGGTGACCCGTTCGCGCTGGCCTCCCAGCTCGGCATGCCGCCCTGGAAGGTGAAGAAGGCGCAGACCCAGGCCCGCGGCTGGACCGCCGCCACCATCGGCAGCGCCCTGCAGGTGGTGGCCGCCCTCAACGCCGACGTCAAAGGCGGTGCGGCCGATACGGATTTCGCGCTCGAACACGCTTTGGCCAGCATCCTGGACCTGCACGCCGCCGCGCACTGAGCCGCGGGCCGAGAGGGCACCGCGCCGAGCGGGCGAGGCGCCGACCGGCCCGGCGCGGCGGTTGCTCGCCGCGCCGCATCGACCGAAACCGAGGTTGCGACCGGAGTCAGCGGTGGTTGTGCGCGATGATCTCGCCGACGAGCGCGGGGCCCGGGAAGTCGGCCATCACTACGCCGGTCGCCGTCCCCGGCCGGGAGCGGAGGTAGTCGAGTGCGTGCTGGTTCTCGTATTCGGCGTAGCGGTGGGGAAATTTCGCCGGGTCGGGGACGCCGGAGGCCGACAGGAAGTCCATCGACAATGCCTGGGTGCCGATAGCCGGTGCCTGCGCGAGATGGGTGGCGGCGGCCGCCCACTTGTCCTCGCGAGTGGGTTTGTCCCACAGATCCTGCGCGTCGATCGGCACGCCCCGGTCGTCGATCCCGTCGGCGCGGATGACGACGATGGTGCCGCGCACGTCACCCAGCCGGGGAATCGCGACGGGGCCGCTCGCCGCTGGTCGCCACACCCGCGGATGCGCGTTCAGGTATCGGTCCAGCAGTGGCGGGTCCGGCGGTAGCCCGCCCGCGTCCTCGCACTGGAACGTCTTGTCCTCGTTCGTGCATTCGGCCTTCACCCGCATCAGGATCGTCTCGCGCGGGTGCCGGTCCAGGAATTGTCCGGTGACCCTCAGCACGTCGTCGAGGCCGGCCTGCTGATAGAAGCTGCCGTGCTGTACGCCGAGATTGCCGGCCTCGTCGCGCCGGACACGGATGTCGAGCGCCCGGATACCGGCCTCGAGCTGGGTGCTCGCGGTCCGCTCCGACGCACAGGTGGGCTCGGTGCAACCGGTATCGAACTTCTCCTGGGTGACCACGGCCGGCCCGGCCTTACCGCCGTGGATCGACAGGGTGTCGTGAGTGCCGGGGATGGACATCGCGCCGAGCGGTGTGCTGTCGGGCAGCGCGCCCATCCAGTCCGGATTGCTCGCGGAATCGAGATGGTCGATCGCGCCGACGGCGGCGGCCTTGGGTATGCCGGCCGATTCGGTGCCGGAGGCGGCGGATGCCGGCGCCGACTGCGCCGCGGCGACCGGTCGCGCGGCCGGGACCGACTGCCCGCATCCTGACGACAGCGCGCACGACACCGCCGCTACCGCTAGAACAAGGCCCGTACTTCGGCTGATCTCCCCACCCCACACGCGGACAACGGTAGCCGACGTGAATCAACGACAAAAGCCGCCGTGGTCATCTGCGATGCAGATCCTCTGCCACGGCGGCGTTGCGAATGCTGTTGTGCGGCAGAACATGCCGCGTCGGTTCCGGCCCCGGCCGGAACCCGGGAGATCAGCCCAGCTTGTTGAGAGCCAGCGAGAGGGCGGACTTCTTGTTGGCGGCCTGGTTGGCGTGGATGACGCCCTTCGAGGCGGCCTTGTCCAGGCTGCGGCTCGCCGAACGCAGCAGCTCGAGCGCCTTGTCCTTCTCGCCCGCCGCGGCGGCCTCGCGGAACTTGCGGATCGAGGTGCGCAGCGAGGACTTCACCGACTGGTTGCGCACCCGCGCCGCCTCGTTGGTGCGGATCCGCTTCATCTGGGACTTGATGTTGGCCACGCCTGTTCCTCTGATTCCTTCTCGTCAGTTGATATGCACTAGATGCTCGTGAAAAGTCTCTGGGCGCACTACACCGAAACGGGTAGCGCCGCGCCGACGATCGAGGTTACCAGCTGGGGTGCCGCGAAGTGAAATCGCTCTACCTGCGCCCGGTGGTCCGGAGGCCGTCCGAGTCTGCGCGGACCGCCCGCGGCATGCGAAGAGGCGCCGTTGTGATCCATCGGCCGCTGCCGTAGCGTCCGAACTGGACGACCGTACCGGTTGTTCGGCGTTATTCCTGAATCTCCGCGTAGTACCGGCTCGAAGCACAGCTCGACAAAGGGAAGGTGGCAGATGTCTCCGACTGCTCAGGAAGTGCTGGAAGATGTGGTCGAGCAGCGGAAAGTACCGCTGGCTCGAAAATTGGGGGCCGAGATGATCGGCACATTCGTCTTGGTCTTCGGCGGCGTCGGTACCGCTGTCTTCGCCGGGAGCCGGGTAGGGGCCCTGGGTATCGCGCTCGCGTTCGGCTTCAGTCTTTTGTTCCTGGTGTACGCGATCGGCCCCATCTCGGGAGCGCATGTCAATCCGGCGGTGACCATCGGTCAGTTGGCGATGGGCAGAATCACCTGGCTGACCGCCGGCTGCTATTGGATCGCGCAACTGGTGGGCGGGTTCGTCGCCGGTGCGGTGATCTTTGCCATCGCCAAGGGCCTGCCGTCCTACAACCGCGCCTCCGACGGTCTGGCCGCCAACGGCTGGGGTGCGCACAGCCCGTCGAGCGTGCAGATGCGCGGACCGATGGCGACGATCACGCGCGAGGGGTACGGCCTGGCGGCTGCCATCACTGTCGAGGTGGTTCTCACCGCGCTGCTGGTCTTCGTGGTCCTGGCCTCGACCGACCGGATCTCGCACGTGCCGATGTCGGGACTCGGCATCGGTATCACCCTCGCGGTGATCCACTTGATCTCGATACCGATCGACAACACCTCCGTGAACCCCGCCCGCAGCCTCGCGGTCGCGCCCTATCAGGACGGCGCCCTCGCGCAGGTCTGGGTTTTCGTGGTGTTCCCGCTGGTCGGCGGTCTGCTGGGCGCGCTGATCTACGGCTCTCTGTTCGGTCGCACCCGGCATCTCACCGACTGATCCGCCGCCGGGGATTACCGGTGGCGTCCGGGCCGGAGTCCGCGGCGGCGGGAATTCAGCCCCAGTTGTACTCCGCGCACAGCCGGTGCGCGACGAGATCGAAGGTCTTGCGCGGGAGAATGGCCCCCTCGCGCCGGATGCCGGCCTCGGGCACATCGAGAACGCGATCCAGCCGGACCCAGCTGTCGCGTCCCTCGTAATCCCAAGGACCCGAACCGATTCCGACCCAGTTGTGCTCGGCGCCGCGCGCCGGATTCGACGACAGCATCAGACCCAGCAAGGTCTTGCGTTCGCGGCCCACGACCAGCACCGGGCGATCCTTGCCGTTGGCCGGATCCTCCTCGAACGGCACCCAGGTCCACACGATCTCGCCCGGATCGGCGCGCCCGTCGAGCTGCGGGCAGTAGACGATCTGGCGGGCACGTTCGCGGGTCGGCACCGGAGTCGAGGCCGCCGGCCGGACCGCGACGGTGTCCTTGCGGCGGCCGCCGAGGGCGCGATCCCACATCGAGGAGCGCTGCATCCGGTCGACGAGTTTCGGCGCCTGCTTCTTGACGATCCTGGGCCCCTGCTCCTTGGCAATGGTCCCCAACTGCTTGCCCAGAGAGCTCCATGTGCTGGCCATATCGGCAGAGCTTAACGGCGAACCGCGCTCGGCTCATCCCTGTCGGATTCGCTTGTGCCGGGCCGGGAATCGGGTGTGCCGCCGCTCACACCGGGGCCGTCGGCCTTCGGAACTGCGTCGTTGCCGCCGATGCCGGGCCGCCGGTGCGTGCACGACCACGCGGTATGCGCACGTAGACTGCCGCATGGCGACTTATCGACTTGTTCACGGGTAGGAGTGTCCCATCAGCACGTTTGCCGACACGACGTTCACCGATCCCTCGCGGATCCGGAACTTCTGCATCATCGCGCATATCGACCACGGCAAGTCCACGCTGGCCGACCGCATGCTGCAGTTGACCGGGGTGGTCGAGGAACGGCAGATGCGTGCGCAGTATCTGGACCGGATGGATATCGAGCGCGAGCGCGGTATCACCATCAAGGCCCAGAATGTGCGGCTGCCCTGGAATGTCGACGGCACGGACTACGTCCTGCATCTGATCGACACGCCTGGTCACGTCGACTTCACCTACGAGGTCTCGCGGGCGCTCGAGGCGTGTGAGGGCGCGATCCTGCTGGTCGACGCCGCCCAGGGCATCGAGGCGCAGACGCTGGCCAATCTGTATCTGGCACTGGACAAGGATCTCGAGGTCATCCCGGTGCTGAACAAGATCGACCTGCCGGCGGCCGATCCGGACCGCTATGCCGCCGAACTCGCCCATATCGTCGGCTGCGAGCCCGAGGACGTGCTGCGCGTATCCGGCAAGACCGGCGTCGGCGTGCCCGAACTGCTCAACAAGGTGATCGAGACGGTTCCGCCGCCGGTCGGCGAGGGCGATGCCCCGGCCCGCGCGCTGATCTTCGACTCGGTCTACGACACCTATCGCGGTGTCGTAACCTACGTGCGTGTGGTGGACGGCAAGCTCACCCCGCGTCAGAAGATCAAGATGATGTCCACCGGCGCCACCCACGAGTTGCTGGAGATCGGCATCGTCTCGCCCGAGCCCAAGCCCACCCAGGGCCTCGGCGTGGGGGAGGTGGGCTATCTCATCACCGGCGTGAAGGACGTCCGTCAATCGAAGGTCGGTGACACCGTCACCACCGCCCGCGACGGCGCCACCGAGGCGCTGACCGGCTATCGCGAGCCGCGTCCGATGGTCTACTCCGGCCTGTATCCGGTCGACGGTTCCGACTATCCGGATCTGCGGGACGCGCTGGACAAACTGCAGCTCAACGATGCCGCGCTCACCTACGTCCCGGAGACCTCGGTCGCGCTAGGCTTCGGTTTCCGCTGTGGTTTCCTCGGACTGCTGCACATGGAGATCACCCGGGAGCGTTTGCAGCGCGAATTCAACCTCGACCTGATCTCGACCGCGCCCAACGTGATCTATCGCGTGATCATGGAGGACGGCACCGAACAGGTCGTCACCAACCCGTCGTTCTGGCCCGAGGGCAAGGTGCGCCAGATCTTCGAACCGGTGACCAAGTGCACGATCATCGCGCCGAGCGAGTTCGTCGGCACCATCATGGAGCTGTGCCAGTCGCGCCGCGGTGAACTGCTCGGCATGGACTATCTGTCCGAGACCCGCGTCGAGATGCGGTACACGCTGCCGATGGCGGAGATCATCTTCGACTTCTTCGATTCGCTGAAGTCGCGCACGCGCGGTTACGCGTCGCTGGATTACGAGGAGGCGGGCGAGCAGGAGGCCGCGCTGGTCAAGGTGGACATCCTGCTGCAGGGCGAGGCTGTCGACGCGTTCTCGGCCATCGTGCACAAGGACGCGGCCCAGGCCTACGGCCACAAGATGACCACCAAACTGCGCGAGCTCATTCCGCGGCAGCAGTTCGAGGTGCCGATCCAGGCGGCGATCGGCTCGAAGGTCATCGCGCGCGAGAACATCCGCGCGATCCGCAAGGACGTGCTGGCCAAGTGCTACGGCGGTGACATCTCGCGCAAGCGCAAGCTGCTCGAGAAGCAGAAGGAGGGCAAGAAGCGGATGAAGACCATCGGCCGGGTCGATGTTCCGCAGGAGGCCTTCGTGGCCGCGCTCTCCACCGATTCGTCATCGGACAAGCCGAAGAGGTAGTCTCCGAGGTTCCGTGAGATCAGTTGGACCGTTGACCGAGTCGGCGGCCGGTTG
>NZ_BAFQ01000058.1 GCF_000308375.1 Nocardia aobensis NBRC 100429
GCCTGCTGCGGCCACCTCGGCGACCAGGCCGACGACCATCCAGTCACCAGGGCTGCCCGCGAACTGGCCGAACTTCACCTCGCCCGCCGCTGCTCCCCGGTCCGCGCGGCGGAGATCGACTGTCGCAGAAGGGAAATCGTCGTCCGCATCGACCGCTGGGTCAGCGACCGCACCGCCGCCGCGGCCCATGCGCGTTCCCTCGGCGCGGCCGTCGACGGACTCGCCGCCGCCCAGGTCCGCGCCACCGTGCTGCTGCGCGAGGCCGAGACGGTCGACGACGAACGAGTCAGGGCCGCTTGGTTTCTGGTCGGATCGCTGGCCGACTGGTGGGGCGAACTGGTCGAGCAGCACCTCGGCACCGCTCGCCCGCGCCGGCGTCCGCGCGGTGCGCGATAACGCGGGTGGCCCTACACCGGCCGTGCCTCGATCACGGATTCCGGTGACACCGTCGCGGTGATGCGGGTCAGCGCGAAACCGCAGCGCGCGAGCAGGTCGCGGTAATCACCGGCGGTGCGCTCGCGGCCGCCACTGTTGATCAGCATCTCCAGGTCGGTGTACTTACCCGGATGCGGGCGATTGTCCTGGGGCAGCACGATTTCCACGATGATCAACCGGGCGTGGGACGTCATCGCGGCGCGCACGGTGCGCAGGATCTGTTCGGCACGCGCATCCGGCCAATCGTGAACCACATGTTTGAGCAGATACGCCTCCGCGCCCGCCGGAACCGATTCGAAGAAGGACCCCGCCGTCACCTCGGCCCGCTCGTCGAATCCCGCGGCCGCGAAGCGCTCCGCCGCACCGGCTACCACATCGGGCAGATCGAACAGCACGCCCCGGGTTTCGGGTGCGCGCGAGAGGATTTCGGTGAGCATCGCGCCGTGCCCGCCGCCCACATCGACGATCGTCGAGAAGCGCCCGAAATCGTAAGCGGCGAACAACGATTCCGTGGTGAGCGATCCGATGCTGGTCATCGCGCGGTCGAACAGGTCGCCGAATTGACGGTCGGTGCGGATGTATTCGAAGAAGGGAGCGCCGTCCACCTGCGGCCCCACCGGATTTCCCGTGCGCACCGCGTCGACCACATGCGTCCAATGCGCCCGATGTGTGGCCGACCCGAAGAACAGGGCCGCATCACGCAGCGATTCCGGAGAGTCGCGGCACAGGGCCCGGGCGGGCGGGGTCAGCGCGTAGCGGCCGTCGCGGCGCTGCGCGAAGATGCCGTGACTGATCAGCAGCCGCAACAACCGGCGCAGCGCGTCCTCGTCCGCACCCACGCGCCGCGCCAGTTCCGCACCGGTGAGCGGCCCCTGCGCCAGCTCATCGGCGATCCCCAGTGCCGCGGCCGCATGAATGGCCTGCGCCAACCACCCCGCTGCCAGCAACTCCATCAACGACAGCGGTGCCGGCGCCAACCGCCGATAGGCTTCGCCCAGCGCGTAGCGAACGGTCCCGACGGCCCGCACCAGCGGTAGCGGCGGCAGTTTCGGTAACCCGAACACCATGCACAACTCCTCCGAGAGACGGACAGGTCGCGCTCCGCAGCCTACGGCCTCAGCGGGAGTGTCGGCGTATCGCCGGAGAAATCGCTGTCCGGTCACGTGTTGACGGCGCTGGTGGTCGGGATGAAGTTGAATGCGGGGGCTCCGGCGTCGGTGTTGGTCGGGTCGGGGCCGTCGCCGGGGGCCACGGGGCCGATCTCGGGCAGTGTGCGCGGATTCGGGAGCAATGAGGGCATGTCACGCCATGCGGTGTCCGCGGCCTGCAATTCGAGTCCGATGGCGATGAGGTCGGCTTCCGCCCAGGGCTTTCCACCGAGCTGCACGCCGAACGGCAGACCGGTGGCGGCGGATCGGCCCGCCGGCAGGGCCAGGACCGGTGTGCCGGTGTAGTTGGCCCACATCATCGGGATATCGCAGGGGCCGATGAGGGAAATCGGGCCGATGTCATCGCGTTTCGAGCTGTCGGTGATCGCACCGGGGAGAATCACCGCGTCGAGCCGGTTGTCGGCGAACAACTGGTTGTACCGGCGCTGGAATCGCGCACGGTCGCGTTCCAGCTGCCAGTAGTCGGAGGCGGGCGCGGCCAGCGCCGCCAGTGCCATCGCCACGACCGCGGCGCTCTCGGTCCGATAGAGCGACAGCCTGTCCGACCACTGCCGATGGAACATCCCCAGCTCCACCGCATCACCGGTGGCCAGCGCGAGCGGTGGTGTCGGCATGGCGACCTCCACCGTCTCGCCGCCCAGCGCGGTGACCAGCCCGAGGAAGCGGGTGAACAACGTGCCGAGTGCCGGGGGAAGTGGGTGAACGAATTCCGTCGGCACTCCGAAACGCTTGCCCGACAACGGTGTCACACCACCGGTAGCCGTCAGCGGGAAGCCGTCCTCCGGTGGCGCCGGCGCCACACCGGTCACCGGGTCGTTCGGATCGGGACCCACCATGGCCGACAGCAGCAGGGACGCGTCCGCGACGCTGTGCCCCATCGGACTGGGATGGTCCCTGGTCCACATCACGGGGATGAGGCCGTAGCGGCTACATCGGCCGAATGTCGGCTTGATGGCGGTGACTCCGGCCCGGGACGCGGGGATGCGGATCGAACCACCGGTATCGGATCCGATCGACAGCGGGGCGAATCGGGCCGCCAGCGCCGCCGCGCTACCGCCCGACGAACCGCCGATGGATTCGCTGATATCCCAGGGGTTTCCGACCTGTGGAGTGTCGGTGGCCATCGCGAATTCGGCGGTGTGCACGTGCCCGATCAGGACCGCGCCCGCCTCGCGCAGCCGCCGCCAGACCGTCGCGTCCCCGGCGGCGACATTGCCGTCGAGAACGCGGCTCGACGCGGTGACCGGCAGTCCCGCGGCCGCGTAGATGTCCTTGACCGCGATCGGGAGTCCGCAGATCAGCGGTGCGTTCCCGGCCGCCAGTCGTTGCGCGGCCCGCTCTGCCTGCTGATGGGCGAGCTCGGGATAGGTACGAACCCACGCGGTGGTCGCGCCGTCGTAGGTCGCGCTGCGGCGCAAGCAGGCGTCGAGCAGTTCGGCCGGATGCAGCCGGCGGGTCTGTAGCAGCGCGGATGCCTCCGTGGCGGTCAGCAGTGCCGGATCCGTGGTGGCGATATCGGACGGATTCGGCAGCGGTGCATGCCGGGAGACGGTGCGCGCGCCCGCGACCGGCGCGCTACGCGCCACGGTCGCGGCGGCGAGGCCGAGGCCGGCCGCCCGAAAGAGCGCCCTGCGCGAGGAAGCTGCATGCATGATCGTCCGCCCCGGATCCGTGCGGCGGTGAATGTGAATCACTGCCGTTTCTTATGTGGAAGCCTCGAAATTATCAGTCCCGCCGTCGCTTTGACACAGTAGCCGCCGAATCGGCTACCGCAATCCCATGAAATCTGGGTGTCGGCCGGGAGTTGCCGCCGGGTACGGGAGGCGTCGCGCGTCCCCTGCGTCACGTTCGGTATGTCGTCGAATCGCGACCGGCGTGAGAACTGGATCGGGTGATGATCCGGCCCGCTGCCTCACCCACGATCCGAGCTGATCTCTCCGGTCACCGCCGGGTAGCCGAAAGTAGCTGCGCGGCAGCGGCTTCGGCGGTCGAGGCGGCGGCTGTCTCGCCGGTGATGCCGGCGGTGACGATGGCTCCCTCGGCGAGCAGGTAGATCGCGTCGGCGGCGTCGGATCCGGTGGCGGCGACCCACCCGGCGATCATGTCGTGGAAGGCGGCCTTGTGCGCGCGCACTTCCGCGCGGACGGCCGGTGACTCGGCACCGAGTTCGCCGTGCATGTTGATCCAGGCGCAACCGCGAAAACCCTGCTCGCCGAACCAGTCTCGTAGCCAGTGGAAGACCGCCTCGACACGCCGGAGCGGATCGTCGACGCGTTCGACGTACCGGGCCAGCGCCTGGCGCCACCGTTCGTCGCGGCGGCGCAGCATCGCCACGACCAGGTCTTCCTTGGTCGGATACAGGGTGTAGATCCGCTTGAGCGACAGGCCGGACGCGTCGCGGATCCGATCCATTCCGACGGCCTGGACGCCGTGCGTGTACATCAACTCCTCGGCGGCGTCGAGCAGCGCCGCGCGGTCGGACGCATTCCGTTCGGCGCTGAGCGTGGCGGGCATGGCCGGGACTCCCTTGACATCGAGAACGTTCGTTCCCTACCGTAACGCATCGGTGGAGAACGAACGTTCCCCGTGGAGAGGCAGGAATCCGATGTCCGAAGCTCGACCGCCCTATCCGCCGTTCACCCTGGAAACCGCCGCGCAGAAAGTGCAGGCGGCCGAGGATGCGTGGAACACCCGGGATCCGCACCGGGTCGCGCTCGCCTACACCCCCGACTCCACCTGGCGGAACCGGGACGAATTCGTCACCGGCCGTGCGCAGATCGTCGAATTCCTGACCGCGAAATGGGAACGTGAACTCGACTACGCGCTGCGTAAGAGCCTGTGGGGATTTCGCGGAAACCGCATGGCCGTCCGGTTCCAGTACGAATGGCACGACCGTACCGGTCAATGGTGGCGCAGCTATGGCAACGAGCTGTGGGAATTCACCGACCAGGGATTGATGGCACGTCGGGAGGCGAGCATCAACGACGTGCCGATCACCGAGGCGGATCGCCGGATATTCGGCCCGCGCCCGGCCGAGGAGCACGGGGTGGACATCCCCCTGCGGTAGTCACCGGTACGGGCGGTGATCAGTAACCGGCCTCCGGATCGATCCGTGCGAGGAGCTCACGCCCCTGCGCGAAGCGGGTGACGTTCGCGGCGACGTGGTCGGCGAAGGCGGCTGTACGCAGCTGCGGCGGATTGGAATCGTGCGGGGTGATGATCGCATTCGGCAGGTCCCAGAGCGGATGGCCGTCGGGGAGCGGTTCGGGATCGGTGACGTCCAGGCCCGCCCCGCCGACGGCGCCCTCCCGCAGTGCGGCGACCAGGGCTTCGGTGTCGATGAGCGACCCGCGGGCGACATTGATCACCCACGAATGCGGTTTCAGTTGGGTCAGTTCGTCCTTGCCGATCAGGTGGCGGGTGCCCTCGGTCGCGGGCGCGGCGACGACCACGTGATCGGTGCGGGCCCAGATTTCCGGAATCCGTTCCGCGGGAATCGTTTCCACCACATGGGGGGCGTCGATCGGGCGGCCGGAGCGGTTGACGGCGATCACCCGGGCTCCGAACGGCTCCAGCATGGCGATGACCTCACGGCCGATCCCGCCCGCGCCGACGACCGCGACGGTCGCCCCGCGCAAGGTGCCTATATGCGGAAAGAACTCGGTCTGCCGCCAGCTGTGGGCGCGGATGTGCTCCGGCAGGTAGCGCACCCCCGCGAGCAGCAGCGCCATCGTCCCCTCGGCAACGCTCTTGGCGAAAGCGCCTGCCGCCGAGGTGAATACCACGCTCGGATGGCGTTCGAAGATGCCGGCGTCGAAGAACTCCTCGACCCCGGCCGAGTACAACTGCACCCACTCGATAGACTCGGGCAGGTCGGGAAATCCGTTCGGCCCGCCGTCCCACACCAGCGCCCGCGCGTCGCTCAGCTCCGAAAGCCGTGCTCCCGCGCCGGTGATCGCCTGCTCCAGAAGGTCATTGGTGAGCGGTGCCAGTGCGATGCGGACTGCGCCGGTCATGCGTCGTGTGCTCCTTCGTCTTCGTCGAGGTCCACCTCGACCCGGTCGCGGTCGGCCCATTCCAGCAGCGTATTCAGGTCGAAGACCGCGTCGTCGATACCCGCGTGCAGATCGCCGAGTTCGGCGTAGCGGGCGGGGACGGTGTTGATGGTGAAGTCGTTCGGTTCGATATCGGGAATTTCGTTCCACCGCACCGGTGTCGAGACGGTGGCGGCGGCATTGCCGCGTACCGAGTAGGCGGCGGCGATCGTATGGTCGCGAGCGTTCTGGTTGTAGTCGACGAACAGCAGTGCCGGATCGCGATCGCGGCGCCACCACGTGGTGGTCACATCGTCGGGGGCGCGGCGCTCGACCTCCTGTGCGAAGGCCAGCGCGGCGCGGCGCACCTGCTGGAAGCCGTGCTCGGGCGCGATGCGCACGTAGATGTGCAGGCCGTGCCCGCCGGAGGTCTTGGGCCAGCCGACCGCACCCAGCTCGTCGAGGACCTCGTGCGCGACCTCCGCGACACGCTGGACCCGCGACCACGGGCAATCCGGCATCGGATCCAGATCGATGCGCCATTCATCGGGCTTCTCGGTGTCGAAGCGGCGCGAGTTCCACGGATGGAACTCCACCGTCGACATCTGCACCGCCCAGATCACGTCCGCCAGTTCCCGCACGCACAGTTCGTCCGCGTGCCGGTTGTAGCGCGGAAAGTGCACGCGCACGGTGGGAATCCAGTCCGGCGCCCCCGCCGGGAGCCGCTTCTGATGCACCTTCCCGCCCGGCAATCCCTTCGGGAAGCGGTGCAGCATGCACGGCCGGTCCCGCAGGGCGTTGACGATTCCGTCGCCGACACTCAGGTAGTACTGCACCAGATCGAGTTTGGTCGCCTCGAGCTCCGGGAAGTACACCCGATCCGGATTCGACACCCGCACCGTATGCTCGCCGACCGTCAACTCCACGGCCGGCGTCGACTTACTGGTCACCGGATCGACGATAGTGGGTGATCGATCGCCGGGCACCGCACGCGCCGCGTCCGTACCTCACGTCGGAGTGGCCAGTGCGAAGGGAAGGACCGCGGGGGCGCCGGCGTGGCGGAGGGTCCGGGCGGCGAGAGTGAGGGTCCAGCCGGTGTCGGTGTGGGTATCGACCAGCAGGACCGGGGTGTCGAGGCCGGTGAGGTCGGGGGTCTCCCACGAGTCGAACAGTGCCGCCACGCGGTGGGCGGAGTTGGCCGCCGAGACCGGTGGCCGGTCGGGACGGGTGTGCAGGACACCGAGATCGGTGAGACGGCCGATGCGGGCCAGGCGGACGGCCAGGTCGGCGGCGAGTACCGGATGCGTCGCCGATTGCAGGGCCATCACCGCGCCGGGACGTTGCGTCCACTTCCATTCCCGCAGAACGGCGATACAGGCGTCGACGATATGGTCGGGCGCCGGGCCGTCGGGCGCGTCGAGCAGGGTTCGCAAGCGCTGACCCCACCCGAGATCGCTGAGCCGGCCCAGCACCCGGCCCACCTCCGGGCCGTCGGATATCTTGCCGGACAACGGAACTCCCAACTTCGACAGTCCGGTCGGCCATTGTTTGCGGGGGAGTAGATCGATTCCGGGCCGGTCCAGCCGGGCCCGGATGGTGGCCACCTCGCCGGCGTCGACCGAGGTGTCGAAACGGCGGCCGGTGCAGTTGTCGCAGCGACCACAGCCGGGCGCGTCCGGGGGCAGGCCCGGATCGTCGAGTTGGCGGCGCAGGAAGTTCATCCGGCATTCGCCGGTGCTCTGATACTCGAGCATGGCCTGCTGTTCCGCTTCGCGCGCGCGGTCGAGGCGCTCGTAGCGTTCGGTGTCGTAGGTCCACGGTTCACCGGTGGCGAGCCAGCCGCCGCGCACCCGCCGCACCGCGCCGTCCACATCCAGGACCTTCAGCACCATCTCCAGCCGCGACCGGCTCAGTTCCACCAGGGGTTCGAGAGCCACCGTGGACATCGGGCGTTCGTAGTCCAGGGCGGACAGCACCGACCGCACCACCTGCTCACGCGGGAAGGCTACGGACGCAAAGTAATTCCAGATCCGCCGGTCCTCGGGCCCCGGCAACAGGATGACCTCCGCGCGGGCCGCCCGGCCGGAAGGACTCGAGGCGTCCGGGACCAGTCCGCGCCCGGCGCGGCCGACCTGTTGGTAGTAGGCGATGGGGGAGGAGGGGGCGCCGACGTGGACCACGAAGCCGAGGTCGGGTTTGTCGAAGCCCATGCCGAGCGCTGAGGTCGCCACCAGCGCCTTCACGTCGTTGTCGAGCAGCGCCTGTTCGAGGGTTTCGCGCTCTCCGGGTTCGGTGCGACCGGTGTAGGCCGCGACCGGGTATCCGTGGTCGGTGAGGACGTCGGCGAGGTCGTGGGCGGCCGCGACGGTGAGTGTGTAGATGATTCCGGAGCCGGGCAGTTCGCCCAGTTGCCGGCTGAGCCAGGTGGTCCGCTGGACGGCGTCGTCGATCCGCACCACGGACAGATGCAGCGATTCCCGGTCCAGGGTGCCGCGCAGCACCAGGGTGTCGGTGCCGATCTGGGTGGCGACATCGGTGACCACCCGGTTGTTGGCGGTGGCGGTGGTCGCCAGCACCGGAATGTCCTCGCCGAGGTCGGCGATCAACGTGCGAATGCGGCGATAGTCGGGACGGAAATCGTGCCCCCAGTCGGAGATGCAGTGCGCCTCGTCGACCACCACCAGGCCGGCGTCGGCGGCCAGCTTGGGAAGCACCGAATCGCGGAAATCGGGGTTGTTCAATCGTTCCGGGCTGACCAGCAGCACATCGACCTCACCGGCGGCGACGCGCTGATGAATCTCGTCCCATTCGGTCACGTTGCCGGAGTTGATGGTCTCCGCGATCACTCCCGCCCGGCGCGCGGCGGCGACCTGGTTGCGCATCAATGCCAGCAGCGGTGACACGATCACCGTCGGCCCCCGCCCCTGGGACCGCAGCAACCGCGCGGCGATGAAGTACACCGCCGATTTGCCCCAGCCGGTGCGCTGGACCACCAGCGCCCGCCGCCGCTGGACGACCAGCGCCTCGATGGCCGTCCATTGGTCCTCACGCAGACGCGCCCCGGGCCCGGCCAGCTCGCGCAGCAGGGATTCGGCGGATTCGCGCAGCTCGGTGGTAGTCACGCGCTCCATCGTGCCCGACCCCTCCGACACCTGGCCACCGTCCGGCTACAGCCGCACCCCGTGCACGGAAACGCGGTCCCGAGACGGGCCCGCGTGTGATCGGAAGACCGGTCGCGGCGCTGACTAACCGGTCTCGGCGGCCAGCGCCAGCAGCCGATCCCGCACCAGGTCCGGTCGCTCCTCCGGGATGAAATGTCCGCAGCCGTGGACGTATTCGACGGTGTAGTCGTCGGCACGCGCGGTCTCCGCGGCCGCCAGCGAGGGGTGGATGGCCGCATCGCCGGTGCCGAACAGGGCACGGATCGGGATCGTGGCGCGGCGGCGTTCCGGATGGCGGGCGGCGGGCAGTTCCCGCAACCAGAAGGTGCGGTAGGTGTCGGTGGCCGCGCGGGCCACCGCCGGATCGCGGAACCGGTCGCCGTAGATCCCGGCGAGTTCCGGGGTGAAGGTACGCCGAGCGTCGGCGTTGAGCCGCAACAGGCGATCGACGAACGGCGTGTACCGCTGCAGCGGCACGCCGAAGGTAGCCACCAGCGGCTGATACATCAGGAAACGCCAGGCGTGCGGTGCGAAGGTCCGCGCGGTGATCCAGGGGTGCGCGATATTGAGTGGCAGATAACCCTCGAACCGCTCCGGCTCCCGCAGCACCATCAGGAATCCGACGAACCCGCCCCAGTCGTGACCGGCGAGCAACAGCCGCGGCAGTTCGAGTTCGTCGACCAGCGCCAGCAGGTCGGAGGCGACGTCCTCCTTGGCCCAGTGATGCGGCGGCGGGCCGGACCAGCCGTAACCCGGCAGGTCCGGGGCGATGAGGCGCAGCCCGGCGGGGGGATCGGCGAGCAGATGCCGGTAGGCGTAGTGGTGCTGCGGCCATCCGTGCAGCAACAGCACCGGCCGGCCGTCGGGGACCCCGGCTTCGGTGACGTGGAATCGCACGCCGCGGACCTCGATGAAACTGCGGCGCACTCCGGGGATTTCGGGCGGTCGGGCAGATCCTGATGTCGAGGGCATAGCCGATGCTAACCACCGGCAACCCGGGACCGCCACGCCACGAACGTTTTCCGCCCGGCGTCGGGCATTTTCGGTCGCGAGGCAGGACAATGAGGGCGATCGGACTGCGAGGTCCACTGGCATGCGCGGGAATGCGGGAGGAACGGGCGATGGCCAAGAAGTTCGAGTCACCTGCGGATTGGGCCCCACCGGGCGCGCAGTTCCAAAGTCGCGGGGTCACCAGCCGGACCCTCTCGGGTGTGCTGTTCGGGCTCATTGTGACGCCCATCGGAATCGCGTTCGCCGCCAAGGGGGGAGCCGATATCCGGTACTGGGTCATCGTGGGTGCGGTGACCGACCGCTGGACCGCGGCGCTGGAGATCTTCGGCGGCTCCCTGCTGCTGTTGTTCGTCGCGGCGATGGCCGCGTTCTCGCCGGTGGGCACGATCGTGGCCAGCCTGGTGTGGGGGATCTTTCCCGGCGTGCTGCACCTGCTGTACCCGGACGACACCTTCCGCCTGATCGGCGATCTGCCCTTCACCGATGCCACGATGCAGGTGGCGCTGCACTCCTGGGTGACCTACGGCTTCGCCCTGATCTCGGGCATGATGCTGCTGGGTGCGGGCATGGTGGGTGTGCTGCGCAAATAGACGCGGCCGTTCCGCCTTCAGCCCTTCACACACAGCACCTGACGCAGTGTCGCGACCACATCGACCAGATCGCTCTGCGCCGCGATGACGGCGTCGATGTCCTTGTAGGCCGCGGGGATCTCGTCGATCACCCCGGCGTCCTTGCGGGACTCCACACCGTCGGTCTGCGCGATCAGATCCGCGACGCTGAACTGCCGCTTGGCCGCGTTGCGGCTCATGCGGCGGCCCGCACCGTGCGAGGCCGACTGGAACGAGGCGGGATTTCCCTTGCCCCGCACCACATACGAGCGGGTACCCATCGATCCGGGGATCAGGGCGAGGTCACCGGTTCCGGCCCGGACCGCGCCCTTGCGGGTCACCAGCATCGGCATGCCGTCGACCATCTCCTCCGACACGTAGTTGTGGTGGCAGGAGATCGGCTCGTCGAAACGCACAGCCAGCGCATCGAATTCGTCACGCACGGCACCGCACACCAGGTCCAGCATCACCGCCCGGTTGCGTGCCGCGTACTCCTGCGCCCAGCTGAGATCGCGCCGGTAGGCGTCCATTTCCGGTGTGCCGGAAAGGAATACGGCCAAATCGCGATCGGGCAGGTCCCGGTTCTGCGGGAGCGTGCGGGCCACGGCGATATGCCGCTCCGCCAATTCCTTGCCGATATTGCGGCTTCCGGAGTGCAGCAGAATCCACACGTGCTGTTCGGTGTCGAGGCAGACCTCGATGAAGTGGTTCCCGCCGCCGAGCGTGCCCATCTGCTTGTGCGCCTTGGACTCTCGCTGCTGCACCGCCGGATCGAGATCGCCGAACCGGCTCCAGAACGCGGACCATCCGGCTCGCAACGTGGCGCCGGCCGCCCGGCGGCCGTGCACGTCCAGCTGCAGGCGGGTGACCTTCACCGGCTCCTTGTGCGCGTTGAATCCGACCGGTACGGCGGCCTCGATGCGCGAGCGCAGCGAATGCAGGTCGTCCGGCAGATCGGAGGCGGTCAGCGAGGTCTTGACGGCCTCCATTCCGCAGCCGATGTCGACGCCCACGGCGGCCGGGGCGACCGCGTCCTTCATGGCGATGACGGACCCGACCGTGGCTCCCTTGCCGAGATGCACGTCGGGCATCACGCGGACGCCGTAGACCCATTCCAGTTGGGCGAGGGTGCGCAGCTGCTGCAGCGCGGCCGGCTCGACCTCGTGCTCGTGGGCCCACATGAGCGTCTGCGCCTTGGTGCCGCGCAGCTCGACGGGAAACATGATCTCGATCCTTTCGTGAACAACTCTCCCTGTTCACGGTAGGGATCACGGGCCGTCGGCGCACCCGAATATCGGCCGGGCCGGCACAGCTAAGGCCCGGCGCAGTGCCGCGAAGGCGCGTTCGTTCGCGACGCCGGTTTCCGGCAGCACATCGCCCATGGTCATGAATCCGTGGAACATGCCCTCGTAGCGATGCACCTCGACGGGGATGCCGGCCGCGGCCAGGTGCGCCCCGTAGGCCTCGCCCTCGTCGCGCAGCGGGTCGTATTCGGCGGTGGCGATATGCGCCGGTGGTAGCCCGGCGGGGTCGGACAGCAGGGGCGCCGCATACGGATCGGTGCCGTCGGCGTCGCCGAGGTACTGCTCCCAGTACCAGCGCAAATGGTCGTCGGTGACGAAATAACCCTGCGCGTTGTCCCGGTACGACGCGCTCGCGCGAGCCGGATCCAGCATCGGGTACATGAGCAACTGCGCGACCACCGCCGGGCCGCCCAGATCGCGGGCCATCAGCGCCGTGACCGCCGCCAGATTGCCGCCCGCGCTGTCGCCGGCGACGGCGATCCGGGCGGGGTCGCCACCGTGCTCTGCTATGGCCGCGCCGATCCAGCGCAACACGGCGTACGCGTCCTGCGCGGCGGCCGGGAACCGATGTTCCGGCGCCTGGCGGTAGTCCACCGACACCACCAGTGCGCCGGTCTCGTTCGCCATCGTCCGGCAGAACTGATCGTGGCTGTCGAGACTGCAGATCACGAACCCGCCGCCGTGGCAGAACATGATGACCGGCAGCGGCTCGGTGCCGCCCCGTGGGGTATAGATCCGCACGGGGATGTCGGCGCCGCCGGGGCCGGTGATGGCCGAATTCCGTACGGCCGCAACCGGAACGGGATCGATCGGGGCCGGTGGCCGCGCCGCGAGCTGCCGTCGCGCTTCGGCCGCGTCGAGGACGTCGGTTCCCAGCTTCGGGAACGCGGCGGTCGCGGCGTCGACGACCGCCCGGGTTCGCGGCGTCATCGCCATGAGACACCGACCGAACCCAGAGCCCCGGACGCGCCGACGAGCAGTGCCGGGCGTCGGCGGCCGCATCGACCGCCGTCTCCGTCGCGCCGGGGGCTCGACGCCGCGGTACCGCGCCGGTGCCCGGGTGTGCATCGCTCGCTCACGGCGCCTCCTGCAGCTCCGGCGGCAGGAACTTCCCGGCGGCGAGTCCGCCGTCGATGGTGACTTCCGCGCCGGTCACATACGACGAGGCGTCCGAGGCGAGGAAGGCGACCAGCTCGGCGACCTCCTCCGGCACGCCGGTGCGCTGCAGCGGCAAGGTCGGGAAGCTGCCCGGGCCGGTGGTCAGATATGGGACCATCGGGGTCGCGATCGGGCCGGGGTGGACGGAGTTGACGCGAATTCCCCTGGGCCCCAGCTCCAGTGCCGCGGTCTTGGTGAGGCCGCGCAGGCCCCATTTGGAGCTGCCGTAGGCGGAGTGCCCCATCAGGCCCTCGAGTCCGGCCTGAGACGAGATGTTCACGATCGACCCGCCCGCCTCGGACATCGGCCCCACCACCGACCGGATACCCCGGAACGCGCCCACCAGATTCACCCCGAGAATCCTCTCCAGCTCTTCCGGCGTGGTGTCGGTGAGCGGTTTCGCGGTGTAGATCGCGGCGTTGTTCACCAGCACGTTGAGCCGGCCGAATTCCGAAACGGCCACGGCGACAGCGGCATTCCAGTCGTCGGCCGAGGTGACGTCATGGCGGACGAAGCGCGCCGCCTCGCCGAGTTCGTCGGCCAACTGCTTTCCCTCGGCGTCGAGTACATCGGTGAGAACGACCCGCGCACCACGTTCGACGAACAGGCGTGCCTCCGCCGCGCCCTGACCGCGCGCCGCGCCGGTGATCAATGCGACTTTGCCTGTGAGATCGACCATTCGACTTCTCCTCCTGAAAATATGCCGAGATCCTGCGCCGCATCCGGCGTCCTCGGCTCGCGGCAGTCTCGATGAGCGAGACCGGCGTGTGGTTGTCCGATCACTGATTCCGGAAGTGCGGAATGACCTTCTCGCCCCAGTGCCGGATCGTCTCGAGGCAGGCCTCCTGCGGCACGGTGCCCATCTGGATCAGGCACAGGATCTCGTCGGCGCCCGCGTCGCGCAGTCGCTCGACGTAGGCGATGGCGTCCTCTGGGCTGCCGTAGGCGTGGTCGGCATTGAACACCGAGGTCGACCCCGCCTTCACCGGAATCTTGGCCTCGTGCAGGTAGGCGACGTGCTCGTCGGCGGCCTCCTTGATCCGCGCCACCTCGTCCACGGTCGGATCCACGGCCTCGTCCGGCACCGGACCGGCGCCGTAGTAGTGCTTGATCGACTGCGCGAAGAAGCGCTGGCCGCGCGCGCCGATCTGCTGCGCCCGCTCCCGGTCGTCGAGCACGATGGTGGGGCACAGGGCGGCGAAGTGGTCGTTGGTAACCGTCGAGACGAACCGCTCACCGGTACGGGCCGCGATCGCCTCGTCGTAGGTGCGGCGCAGTTCCGCGATCTCCTCCACTCCCGCGAAACCCAGTACGAGAGTGCCGATTCCGTAGTCGGCGGCCAGCTTCAGGGTGTCCTTCTTCGTGCATGCCATGAACAGCGGGGGATGCGGACGCTGTACCGGCCGCGGTAGCAGCGAATGCGGAGCGATGTCGAGCAGTTCGCCGTGATACTCGAATTCGCCCTCGGGATCCTGCCAGGCCCGGCCGATCATCCGCAGCGACTCCTCGACCTCGGCGTAGGTGCGTTCCGGGTCCACCCCGCACATGGAGGTCTCGACCGGTGTCGCACCGCGTCCGGCGCCCAGATTCAGCCGCCCGCCGGAGAGCACGTCGAGCATCGCCGCGCGTTCGGCCGCGCGCACCGGGTGGTTGAAGTTGAAGGGCATACACACCACGCCGTGGCCGATCCGGATGCGCTGGGTCTTGGCCGCCACCCAGGTCAGAAAGATTTCGGGGGCGCTCATGTGCGCGTACCACTTGAGACCGTGGTGTTCGACGGCCCAGACGGTGTCGAAGCCCATCTCGTCGGCCAGCACGGCTTGCTCCACACAGTCGCGCAGCACCTGCGCCTCGTGCTCGGCGGTCGGATCGGTCATCTGGGCCTCGAAGATCATCGAGAACTTCATCCGCGTGCTCCCTGTCGTAGCGGTGTATGCCTAATCGAAATAGTCCTTCCCGGACCCGTACTGGTCAGCCGTAAGTCCCGCTGGTCGGGACCGTCCCGTGTCGCCGCGGCCGGGCGGCCATAGCGTCGGATGCAACGATGGGGAAGAAGGACGGATGACACAGGAATTCGAATTCGACGTGGTGGTCGTCGGCTCGGGCGCCGCCGGTATGACCGCGGCATTGACCGCCGCCTATCGCGGGCTGTCGGTGACGATGATCGAGAAGAGCCGCAGCTTCGGCGGATCCACCGCGCGCTCCGGCGGCGGAATCTGGATCCCGAACAATCCGGTGCTGCAGGCCGCGGGTGTGCCGGACAGCCCGGAACTGGCTCGGACATATCTCAAAGCCGTTGTGGGCGACCGTGTCCCGGAGGAGAAGCAGCGTGCCTTCCTCGACCACGGGCCGGAGATGATGCGCTACATCGGAGCGCGCAGCAAGTACTGGCAGTTCGTCTACGACCGCGGCTACTCCGACTACCACCCGGAATTCCCGGGCGGGCTGGCGCAGGGCCGCAGCATCGAACCGGCTCCGATCGACGGCCGTCTGCTCGGTGGTGATCTGCACAAGATCAACCAGCCGACCATGTCGGGGCCGAAGGGAATCGCCTTCACCGTCAGCGACTTCCACGATCTGAACATGATCGCCCGCACCTGGGCCGGTAAGCGCACCGCGATGAAGGTGGGGGCGCAGGCGGTGGCGAACAAGCTGCGCGGCCGGCTGCCGCTGAGCCTGGGCAAGGCCCTGGCCGCACGACTGTGGCTGTCGCTGCGCGACGCCGGCGTGCCCGTGTGGTTGAACACCCCGCTGACCGAACTGGTCACCGAGGCCGGTGCCGTGGTCGGTGTGCGTGCCGAACACCAGGGCGTTCCGGTGCTGATCAAGGCCCGCCGCGGCGTGGTGCTCGCGGCCGGCGGTTTCGAACACAACCTGGAGATGCGCAAGCAGTACATCTCCGGGCCGCAATCCACCGACTGGACGGTCGGCGCCACCGAGAACGTCGGCGAAGGGATCGTCGCGGGTCAGAAGGCAGGCGGTGCGGTGGATCTCATGGACGACGCCTGGTGGGGACCATCGGTGCGCAACCCCGAGGGTCCGCCCTTCTTCTGCCTGGCCGAACGGGCACAACCCGGCGGCATCATGGTCAATCACGCGGGGGAGCGGTTCGTCAACGAATCGGCCCCGTATGTGAATGTCGTGCACACCATGTACGAGCAGCAGGCCGCGGGGGTCGACCATATTCCGGCCTACTTCATCATGGACCAGACCTTCCGCGACAGATATCTGTTCCTGGGCAACTTCCCGAAGCGTCCGATTCCGCAGAAATATCTCGACGCCGGAATCATCACCCAGGCCGATACGCTCGAGCAGTTGGCGAACAAGATCGGTGTTCCCGCCGCGACGCTGGCCGCCACGGTGCAGCGCTTCAACGGCTTCGCCCGCAGTGGGCGCGACGAGGATTACGGACGCGGCGATTCCGCCTACGACCGGTATTACGGCGACCCCACCGTGCAGCCGAATCCGTGTCTGGCGCCGCTCGAAAGAGGACCGTTCTACGCGGTGGAAATGGTGCCCGGCGACCTGGGCACCAAGGGCGGGCTGTGCACCGACGAATATGCCCGCGTGCTCGACGAACAGAATGCGCCGATCGCCGGACTGTATGCGGCGGGCAACAATTCGGCGTCGGTCATGGGTAACGACTACGCGGGCGCCGGGGCGACGATCGGCCCCGCCATGGTCTTCGGGTACATCGCGGCCAACCACCTCGCCGACGAACGCGAACCGCGGGAAGCGGTCGCCGCATCGGCGTCCAAGCGCGCGAGCAACGGCCGCAAGGCGCCCGCACGCACGGGACAGGAGTGATCATGGGCAGGATCGACGGTAAAACGGTCGTCGTCACCGGCGCGGCCCGGGGCATGGGTGCGGCGTTCGCGCAGCGGCTCGTCTCCGAGGGCGCCTCGGTCGTGATCACCGATGTGCTGGCGGAGGAAGGTAAGCAGACCGCCGCGCGGCTGGGCGACGCGGCGCTGTTCGTCGCCCACGACGTGGCCGACGAATCCGCGTGGAACGACGTCGTCGCGCAGGCGGAATCGGCGTTCGGGCCCGTCTCGGGCCTGGTGAACAACGCCGGAATCGTGCACGTGGATCCGATCGAAACGCTCGCCGAAGCGGACTACCGCAAGGTGATCGACGTCAATCAGGTGGGTGTCTTCCTGGGGATGAAGGCCGTGGTCGGATCGATGCGGCGTGCCGGTGGCGGGTCGATCGTGAACATTTCCTCGGTCGGCGGCATCATCGGCTTCTCCAACATCCTCGGCTACACCGCCTCCAAATGGGCGGTGCGCGGTATGACCAAAACCGCGGCACAAGAGTTCGGGCCCATGGGAATTCGCGTCAACTCGGTGCATCCCGGTGTGGTGATGACCGAAATGACCAGCGATTCGGCGCGCTCGAATTCGATGTTCCACGATCAGCCGCTGGCACGTCCCGGCACCCCGGAGGAATTGGCGAATCTGGTGCTGTTCCTCATCTCCGACGAGTCCGGTTACAGCACCGGTTCGGAATTCGTCGCCGACGGCGGATTCACCTCCCACTGACACAAAGGATTTCCGCGGTGAAGAATTTCGCAGGTAAGACCGCCGTGATCACCGGCGCCGGCGCCGGTATCGGGCGGGCGCTGGCCCTGGAGCTGGCCGGCCACGGCGCTCGCCTGGCCCTGTCCGGCCGCAATATCGACAATGTCGCCGAGACCGCCGCGCTGTGCGAGAAGAAGGGCGGCCACGCGCGCGCCTACCGGCTCGACGTCACCGACCGGGACGCCGTGTACGCCCACGCCGACCAGGTGGCGGGCGATTTCGGCGGGGTGAACATCGTGGTCAACAACGCCGGTGTGTCACTGACCGCCAGCACCGAAGAGGTCAGCTGGGACGATTTCGAATGGATCGTCAACATCAACTTCTGGGGCGTGGCCTACGGAACGAAAGCCTTTCTGCCGCATGTGATCGCCTCCGGTGACGGCGCGATCGTCAATGTGTCGAGCATGTTCGGCCTGGCCGCTTGCCCGACCCAGGGTGCCTATAACGCGACGAAGTTCGCGATCCGGGGTTTCACCGACGCGCTGCGCCAGGAAATGAAGATCGCCGGGCACAACGTCGCGGTGAGCTGCGTCCATCCCGGCATGATCCAGACCGAGATCGCGTGGAAGGCGCGCGCGGGCGCCACCCGCGATCGCGACGCGCTGGCCGCCAACTTCGACCGGCTCGCCAAGACCAGTCCGGAACAGGCCGCCAAGGCGATCGTCGACGGTATCCGCAAGGACAAGGCGAAGGTGCTGATCGGCAACGACGCCCGGATGATCGATCTGCTGCCGCGGATCTTCGGCTCCGGATATCAGAAGATCCTCACCGCGCAGATGCGCAACGAGGTCAGCAAGTAGACCACTCGCGGCCGGGCCGGTGATCGCGTGGATCACCGGCCCGGGCTCAGTGGCTCCCCTCCGCGCACCGTAATCGGCGCTTGTGGACTTTGCCGGCAGTCGTGCGCGGCAACCGGTCGACTATCCGCACCGTGCGCGGGATCTTGTATCCGGCCAAGCGGGTGCGACACCACGCGAGCAGATCGTCCGCGTCGAACGGCGCCGTCCCGGAGGGAACCACGAAGGCGGCGCCGACCTCTCCGAGGCGCTCGTCGGGTACGCCGACGACCGCCACCTCGGCGATGCCCGGATAGTGGCGCAGCGTCTGTTCGACCTCGGCCGGAGAGACGTTGAACCCGCCGACGATGAACATATCCTCGAGCCGGTCGGTGACCCGCAGCCAACCGCCGGGGTCCAGGGCGCCGATATCGCCCGTATGCAGCCAGCCCTCCGGGTCGACGGCGGCGGCGGTGGCGGCGGGGTCGTCGAGATATCCGCACATCACGTTCGGGCCGCGCACCACGATCCGGCCGGGCGTACCGGCCGGCACGTCGCGGCCTTCGACGTCCAGGATTCGAATCTCGCTGCCCGGCAACGCTTTACCCACAGTGTGGGCGGTGCGTTCGATATCCGTACCGGGCGGGCACACCGCGACCACGCCGACCGATTCGGTGAGACCGTAGGCGGTGAAGACCCGATCGGCTCCGAGGTCGGCACGCATCCGGGCGATCAGCTCCGCCGGAATCGCCGTGCCGCCGGTGCCGGCCAGTCGCAGCGCCGGAAACGACCGCCCTGTCGCGAGGAGATCGAGAAAAATCGTCGGCGGGCCGGCGAGGACGGTGATTCGCTCGGCTGTCATGAGATCCGCCGCGGATCGCGGATCGAACACCGGCACCGGATACATGGTGGCCGCCCGCGACAGGCAAGCCACGATGCCCGCCTTGTATCCGAAGGTGTGCGAGAACGGATTCGGCAGCAGACAGTGGTCGCCGTGCCGCAGGGTGACCGCGCTCGCCCACCGGTCCAGCACGGTCAGGGTTTGCTGGTGCGTGGTGAGCACCCCTTTGGGGGAGCCCGTCGTGCCGGAGGTGAAGAGGATGTCGCTGATCGCGTCGGAAGGTAATGCGGCCATTCGTGATTCGGCATCCGACGACCGGATTCGCGCGGCGTCGGCGATGAAGTCTCGCCAGCCGATCGGTGGCCCCTCACGCCGATCGGGCGGACGGGGAACGCCTCCATCGGGCTCGTGCCGGTCGCGCCGCCGGTGCCCCGAACCGGTAACCGACCGGGCAGCGCCGGTTGGCGGGTCCTGGTCGTCGTCGGACATCGATGGGGAAGTGGCGCTGTCGTCGGTGGCATGCGTGCCGGACAGCAGGACCGTGAATTCCAGGTCCGGCAAGGGGCCTTGGTCCGCCAGCAGGCTCGGATAGTCGATGCCCAGGAATCCGCGCACCGTGAACAGTCCGCGGCATCGGGTGCGGCGCAGAATCGCCGCGGCCTCCGGTCCGCGCAGCCGGGTGCCGATCGGCACCAGGGTGGCGCCCGCGCCGAGCAGGCCCACGGCGGTCACGATCCAGCGGGCGCTGTTGGGTGCCCAGATCGCGACCCGGTCTCCGGCGGCCACCCCGCGGGCCATCGCCGCGCGGGTCACCCGTAGCGCCTCGGCGTGGAGTTCGGCGTAGGTGAGGCGGGTGCGGCCCTCGACGATCGCGACGGTCGACCCGTTCCAGCGTGCCTGTGCGGATACCAGAGCCGGAATCGTCGCGGGTTCCGCCGTCATCTCTTCGCACACCATCGCTGTCCGGATACACACACTGTCGAACACACCTCGCCGGCCGCCGGTCGGGCGGTCCACGGCCCATGGTGCCGCAGGCTGGTGCCGCGCAGGCCGTTCGCACACCGCCGGTCCCGGTGAGTGGTATCACGGGAGCGACGTTGGTTCCCGCATCCGCTCAGCGGGACCATCGCTACTGGCCGAGGACGGTCGGGCGGCACTCTCGAAGGATGACCGGGGCGGCAGGGGGTTCGATGCCCCGATGGATGGACCGAAGGAGTGACATGACCGCGGGTGCGGAGCTGGCCCAACGATCGGAGACCGTCGTCGGACTGGACGGCAACTGCCCGCTGTCGCGGGACCGGATCGGTGGCAAGGCCTGGAGTATCAACCACATGCGCGGGCTCGGGCTGCCGGTGCCGCCGGCATTCGTGCTGACCACCGACGCGTGGCGTGATTTCACCGAGCGCGGCACGATCGCCGACGACATCTGGCGGGCGGTCTGCGACGGCGTCGCCATGCTCGAGCACGGCACCGGCCGCACCTTCGGCTCGATCCGCCGGCCGCTGCTGGTCTCCGTGCGTTCGGGCGCGGCCGTGAGCATGCCCGGCATGATGGACACCGTTCTCAACCTCGGCATCAACGACGGGGTCGAACAGGCGCTCGCCGCCGCGACCGGCAGCGCCGGCTATGCCGCCGACACGCATCGGCGTTTCCGGGCGCAGTATCGCGAGACGGTGCTGCAATCACCCGACGGCGTGGTGCCGGCGGACCCGTGGGAACAGCTGCGCGCGGCGATCACCGCGGTCTTCCGGTCGTGGGATTCGGTGCGCGCCAAGGCGTATCGGCGCAACCGCGGCGTGTCCGACGACCTCGGCACCGCGGTCACCGTGCAGGCGATGGTGTTCGGCAACCTCGACGACGCGTCGGGGACAGGCGTGCTGTTCAGCCGCAACCCCAATACCGGCGACGGGCCGGCCTACGGCGAATGGCTGGTCGGTGGGCAGGGCGAGGACGTGGTGTCGGGCCGCACCACGCCGCGCCCGCTGAGCGACCTCGCCGCCACCCAGCCGCAGGTGCACGATCGACTGATCGCCGCCGCGGAACTGCTCGAACGCGACGGGTGTGATATCCAGGACATCGAATTCACCGTCGAATCCGGCACGCTGTGGATGCTGCAGTCGCGTCCGGCGAAGCGTTCGGCGCGGGCGGCGGTGCGAGCCGCGGTCGCGATGGCGGAGGAAGGCCTGATCACCGCTTCGGAGGCGCTGCAGCGGGTCGGGGCCGACCAGATTCGCGCCGTCCTGCAGCCCGCGACCACGGCGGCGGACGCGGGCGAAGCGCTGGCCCGCGGTGAATCCGCGTGCCCGGGACTGGCTTTCGGTGTCGTGGTCACCGATCCCGACGAGGCGGAGGCGCGCGCGGCGGCGGGCGAGAACGTCGTCCTGGTCCGGCCGACGACCAGTCCCGATGATCTGCCCGGCATGATCGCGGCCCGCGCGGTGGTCACCGAATTGGGTGGCACCACGTCGCATGCGGCCCTGGTGAGCCGGGAACTCGGGCGGCCGTGTGTCGTCGGATGCGGCCCGGGTGTCGTGGACGCGCTCGCGGGACGCAGCGTCACGGTCGACGGCGGCGCCGGTGTGGTGTGGGCGGGCGAGGCCGCCGGTGGAGACGTGGACGGCGCGGTCCTCGACGATGTGCGCAGACTCGCCGAATGGGCGGGGGTGGCACCCGATGACCTCGCGGGAGCCCTCGCCGGCGATGCGGAAGTCGTTGTGGCACAGGCGATTACCCGAACCGTGAGCGAGCTGGAACTGCTGCGCCTGATCGGGGTGAAGGGCCGGGTGCGCGGTGACGCGGTGGCCGCCAGCCTGGGCGGCGACGCGGACGAGGTGAGCGCGCGGTGTGCGGACCTGGTGGCCGGCGGATTGTGCGCCGACACCCCCGCGGGGGTGCGGCTGACGCCCGACGGGCGACATCGCCTGGGCGAGTTGCTGTCCGCCGAGCGCGACGAGGTCGACACCGCCGCGATGGCCGCCGCCTACGAGGACTTCTGCGTGGTCAACGCCGAGCTGAAGGAAATCGTGACCGCGTGGCAGATGAAGGACGCGGCCACACCCAACGACCACGGCGACGCCGAATACGATGCGGCGGTGCTGGACCGGCTCACCGAACTGCACACCCGGGTGCGGCCCCTGGCCGAGCGGCTGGGATCGATCGCACCGCGACTGGCCCGGTACCGCGAGCGGCTGGAGACGGCCGTCGAGCGGATCGCCGGCGGTGATCACACCTGGGTGGCGCGGCCGATCATGGACAGCTATCACACCGTGTGGTTCGAACTGCACGAAGATCTGATCGGGCTGTGCGGGCTCAGCCGTGCCGACGAAGCGGCGGCCGGCCGTGCCGAGTAATCCGATCGCCCAGGAATTCGACGCGACCCGGCGCTGGGTCGACTTCGAGGAAATCGACAACGTCCGCGATCTCGGCGGACTGCCGGTCGACGACGGCGGTACGACCCGATTCGGCGTGGCGCTGCGGTCGAGCACCCTGCAGCAGGCGACCGAGGCGGATGTGGCGCTGCTGCTGGGCTCGGTCGGGATGCGTACCCTGATCGACCTGCGGCTGCCCGACGAGGTGGAACGGGAAGGGTACGGCCTGCTGGCCGCCGCGGCGATCGAGAAGGTGAATCTGCCGGTCCGCAAATCGGCGCAATCCTCGCTCGCCGCACGGGATCTGGTGCCGGACAAGACGCGCGTGGACCTGGCACAGCTGTACGGACAGCTGCTCGCCGGCAGTCCGGAGGAGATCGTCGCCGCGGCGCGGCTGGTCGCCGATGCCGACCGGCAGGCGGTCGTATTCCATTGCGCGGCAGGTAAGGACCGCACCGGAGTGCTCGCGGCGGTTCTGCTCGATGCGGTGGGGGTGGCGCCGGAGGTGATCGCGGCCGACTACGCCCTCACCAACGAGCGGATGACGCGGGTACGCAACCGGCTCGACGCGCTGAACTCCTATTCCGGGCTGCCGCCGACGAGTACCGGAATTCTGGCCGTCGAAGCGGCCGTGATGCTGCGATTCCTCGACGACCTGCGGCGTGACCACGGCGGTGCCGCCCGCTGGCTGCGCGAGCACGGGCTGACGGCCGAGGAGCTGACGATGTTGCGGTACGCCCTGGTCACCGGGTAGTGGATACCCTCACCGCGAATAGTCGCGGAAGGTCATCACGAAGGCGGGTGCCGCAATCATGACGAGCAGGATGTAGGCCAGAACCTGCAGGCCGACATACGGCAGCTCGTGCACCCAGATACCCAGGATCAGGACGCCCAACAGCAGCACCACGCCGTAGAGCGGTGTTCGTTGCGGGTGGTCGCCCATACCCATGCCTCCACGATACCCAGCCGGGCCGCCGTCCGACAGCGCTCGACGGACGCCGCCCCGTCGAGCCCTGCTGTGACCGCCGATCCGTGGGAGAATCCGGACTCGACGATGGCCGACGCCGGGAGGAACCGATGCCCACCCAACCGTTGACCCAGCAGAACTTCGAGCAGGTGATCGCGACCCATGCGATCGTGCTCGTCGACTTCTGGGCCTCCTGGTGCGGTTGGTGCACCCGCTTCGCCCCGATCTTCGCCGACTCCGCGGCCGCGCACCCGGAGATCGTGCACGCCACCGTCGACACCGAGGCGGAGCCGGCCCTCACCGCCGCCGCCCAGATCAGCAGCCTGCCGACCCTCGTCGCCTTCCGCGAGGGCCTGCTCGTCTACTCCCATCCGGGCTTCCAGACCGCCGCCCAGCTGGAAGAGGTCATTCAGCAGATCCGGTGGCTCGACATGGACGAGATGCGCCGCCAACTCGGCGTGCAGAACCCCACCATCACCCCGCCCGCGCCGCCCATGGCTCGCGCAGGGGCCGCCGCGGGCCGCCCGAACTACGGCTGGCCCGGTCTCATCCCTGGCTAGGCCCCAGCCGACCTGTGGTGATCGGCCCCGTCGATTCGGCGAACTCGGGTAGCGCGGTATCGAAAACTGCACGGTCCCGATCGTCATCCGTCCATGGTGTCAGTCGGTCAGGCTCGCGACCATGGGGGCGATGCGACCGAACAGGTCGCTGATCGTGGTCAGCGCCGCCGCGTGCACCGCGTTCGCTGACAAGGGTGTTCCGTCCGGGGCGGCCAGGGCGCGGGTGGCGCAGGCCTCGGCGACGACAGTGGGGTGGTAGCCGCGGTTGAACGCGCCCTGCGCGGTGAACGCGACGCACATGTGGGTCATGAATCCGGCCAGGACCAGATCCGGTCCGGTAGTCGTGCGCCGCAGGATGTCGTGCAGGTCCGTCTCGTGGAAGGCATCGGGAAAGTTCTTGACCACCACCGGTTCTCCCGCGACGGGAGCGACCTCGGCGATGATCGCCCCGATATCGGAGCCGGCATCGTAGGGGGTGCCGGGGCCGCCGTCGTTGACGATGTGCACGACGGGGCGGTGCAGTGCACGGGCCGCGGCCAGCAGCCGGGCGCCGGCCGCGAGTGCCGCATCGGCCTCGGGAAGCCGCATCACCCCCTCGCGGTAGGTGTTCTGGAAGTCGATCATGACAACGGTGGCATCGGCCAGGCGGGGCAGCTCGTCGTCGAGGCCTACGACCTGGCGCAGGGGAGTGGCGACGGCGGACATGGTTACCTTCTTTCTCTGGGGGACAGGGTGTTTCGGGCAGGAGTGAGCGCCGGACCGGGCAGGCGCCCGGTCCGGTCGTGGCGGGTGAGATCAGGCGGAGGTGCGGAACCGCCGGCGGTACGCGCCGGGGTTGGTGCCCAGCCGCCGCAGGAACGCCCGGTGCAGGGTCTCCACCGAGCCCAGTCCGGCGGACCGGGCGACGCGCGAGAGCGGGAAGTCGCTGGTTTCCAGCAACCGTCGCGCCGACTCGACGCGCGCGGCTTCGACGTAGGCGGCCACGGTGAGCCCCATCTCCTGCCGGAAGACGCGCGCGAAATGCCGTTCGCTCAGGCACATTCGGTTCGCCAGGGCGGCGGCGGACAGATCGGCGTCGAGATTCTCCGCGATGTAGGTGCGCAGCTGTTCGATATCGCGGCGGGCCGGTGCCGGACGGCTCAGCGGCACGCTGAACTGACTCTGGCCTCCCTGCCGGCGCAGATAGACGACGAGTTGCCGGGCGACCGACAACGCCAGGTCCTCCCCGTGGTCGTCGGCGACCAGTGCCATGGCGAGGTCCAGGCAGGCGCTGATTCCCGCGCCGGTCCACACCCGGCCCGACCGCACGAAGATCGGATCCGGATCCACCACGACCCGGGGATGGTCCGCGGCCAGTTGACCGGCCGTCGACCAATGGGTGGTGGCCGTCCTCCCGTCCAGCAGTCCGGCGGCGGCCAGCAGATGCGCACCCACACACACCGACGCGATCCGGCCGGTGCGCGGCGCGACCTCGCGCAGCCAGCGCACCACATCCTCGTCGATTCGCGCGACCGGGCCGGACGGGGCCGGATCCACCGCGCCCGGCACGATGAGAGTGTCTATGCCCGTGCCGATGTCGTCGAAGGCCAGATCGGTGAGTATCCGGATACCGGCCGAGGTGCGCACCACACCTCGATCCGGTCCGGCTAGTAACACCTCGTAGTCGGCGCTACCGCCGCTCTCCCGATTGGCTAGTGCGAACACCTCCGCCGGCCCGGTGACGTCGAGCAGATCCACGTCCGGAAAGGCCGCGATAACCACACGATGCTTCGATGACATGCCTCCCATCCTCTGGGTTACCGGGTAGCGACCGCAACGACGGATCACTGTCGGATCCGGTCATGCCCGCGGACGGAACGCCCATCCGGCGACCGCCGCCAGCAATCCCATAGCCGCCATATAGAGCCAGCCGGCGCGGAAATCGGCGAGGTCGTAGCCCGCGGTGCGGCTGAGGATCGCGGTCAGCACGGCGACGCCGAGTGCCGACGCGGTCTGACGCGCCATCATCAGCGTCCCCGAGCCCAGAGACAACTGATCCGGCGGCAGCAGCGACGATGCGCCGAACAGCGGCGGTTGCAGCAGGGCCGTACTGACGCCCGCGAGCACGGCTCCTGGCAGGAAAACCAGCGGATACGATGCGCCGCAACCGCTCAGGGCGATCCACCACCCCGCGCCCGCCGCGATGGCGAACCCGCCCAGCGCGGCCGAGGCACGGGCGCCGATACGAGCGACCACGCGGCCGGACAGTGGTGACACCAGCAGGCAGCTGATCGGAATCGGTGCGATACCGAGGCTGGCCCGCAACTCGGAGTAGTGCCATTGCGCGGTGAGATACAGGGTGCCCGAGAGCAAGAGGGCCGCGAAGGCCAGGTAGTAGCAGAACACGCCGAGGGTGGCGATGCGAAACATCGTGTGCCGCAGCACCGCCGGACTCACCACCGGATCGGGGTGGTGGCGCACGTGGTAGGTGAATGCCGCCGCGAGCGCGATCGCCGCGGCCAGTGTGCCCAGCGTGGCCGCCGACCCGTATCCCCACGCCGCGCCCTGGACGAAGACGGTGGTCAACGCCGCGGTGGCGCCGAGAATCAGTGCGGCGCCGAGCAGATCGAGCCGGCGCCGCACGCGCGCCCGGATGTCGGGCAGTACCCGCGATCCGAAGGCGAGCGCCGCCAGCGTGATCGGTACGTTCAGCCAGAAGATCCAGCGCCAGCCCCACTCGAGCAGCAGGCCGCCGATCACCGGGCCGCTGCTGGCGCCCGCCGCGGCGATCGCGGTCCAGATGCCCATCACCGTCGGATGTTCTCGCGCGTCGAAGGAGGGCAGCACCAGTCCGAGGCCGGTGGGAACCAGCAGCGCCGCCGCCGCGGCCTGCACGACCCGCGCGGCGATCAACACGATCAGTGTCGGCGCGACCGCGCAGCCGATCGAGGCCACGCCGAAAAGCGTGATGCCGATGAGGAATCCACGCCGGCGGCCGGTGTCGTCGGCGAGACGGCCCGCGGGTACCAGCAGCGCGGCCATCACGATCGTGTAGGCGTTGAGCACCCAGGACACCGTGTTCGGGGCTGCGCCGGCGAACGAGGTCTGCAGGGTCGGGAAGGCGACGGTGACCGCGAAGAGGTCGAGGATCGCGAGGAATTGCGCGACGCTCGCCACCGCCAGAATCCGCCACCGCCGCGGCGATTCGGTGAGCGGCGTATCCGCGCGAGCATTGGCCGTAAGAGTCATGAATGCAACTATTCAGCCGCCGGATCGCGGGATCGAGTGGCAGAAGAGCCAATATGCGCTAGATTTCTGACATGACTGCGGACATGGTGTGCGAATCCGGACAACCCGGAACGGTGGCGGTCGCGGTGGCGCCGGGCCAGCCGGTGTTCGAGGTCGCGATCCCGTACCAGGTGTTCTTCGAACCGCCGCCCGGCGTCGATGCCGAGCACTGGTATCGGTTGCGGCTGTGTGGCCCTCGCGGCACCCGGCACGCGACGCTGCGCGATCCGTTCGTCACGTTGACCGATTACGACTACGACGATCTGATCGCCGCCGACACCGTCGTCGTACCCGCGACCCCGAATGTGCGCGAGGATCCGCCCGCCGAACTGGTGGCGGCGGTGCGCGCGGCCTACGAGGCGGGAGCGCGCATCGCCGCATTGTGTTCGGGCGCCTTCGTTCTCGCGGCGGCCGGCCTGCTCGACGGCCGCCGCATGACCACGCATTGGAAACATGTCCCGGCGCTGCTGGAACGGTATCCATACCTCGATGTCGATGCGAGCGTGCTCTACATCGACGACGGGCGGATTCTCACCAGTGCGGGAACCATGGCCGGGATGGATCTGTGTATCCACCTGATCCGCAAGGACCTCGGCTCCCACGTCGCCAATGCCGCCGCGCGCGGACTGGTGGTGCCGCCGCACCGCGCGGGCGGGCAGGCGCAGTATCTGCGGAATCCGGTGCCGCTCGACGCCGCCGATCCGGGCGTGGCCGCGACCCTGCAGTGGGCGCTCACCCGCCTCGATACCGTGCTGACCGTCGGCGACCTGGCCCGGCACAGCGGGCTCAGCGAGCGGACGCTGGCGCGGCGGTTCCATGCCGAACTGGGGACGACGCCACTGCGCTGGCTGCTCACCCAGCGCATCATCCGGGCCCGGGAGTTGCTGGAAACCACCGACTTCGCCGTCGACGTGGTGGCCGAACGCTGTGGACTGGGCAGTGCGGCGAATCTGCGCGCCCACTTCGGCCGGGAAGTGGGTGTGTCACCGAGCGAATACCGTCGCTCGCACCGGAGCAATCGGCACGAGGTGATCGTCGCGGCGGAACACGCGTAGACCGGTGCGGCGGCCGGTGTCGGTCCGTCGCCTGCGACTAACCCTGTGCCGCAGCGATTCCCGCGCGCCGGCCGAAGAACGTTCCGTCACCGAGCGACGTCCCGCTGATATAGCCCTGCCCGTGCAGATTGACCGCCGCACGACCGGCGGCGAACAGTCCGGGCATGGCGGCGCCGTCGATATCCAGAACCCGGCCGTGCGCGTCGGTGTGCAGTCCGCCGAGCGTGAACACCGACGCGCCGGTGCCGCGGCGGTCGCCGGCTTCGGCGGGCGGGCGGATCCCGGCGCGCACATCGATGGCCGCCAGCGGGGTACGCAGCGGCCGTAACCACCGCGCCGCCTTGTGCCGGTCGGGATCCGTTCCGGCGGCGGCGAATTCGTTGTAGCGGTGCAGCGTCGCGGCCAGCGCGCCCGGCGGCAGGTCCATCGCCGCGCCGAGTTCGTCGGCCGTTTCGGCCATATGGGTCGGCTGCACACCCCAGCGTTGTTCTTCCGGTACGGCCTCGAACGCTTCCTCGTCGACCACCACCCACACCCGCATGCCCTGCGTGAACAGCGCCGCCTGGCCGATGCGGCCCGGGTAGGTGTCCTCGTTGACGAAGCGCTGTCCCTTGTCGTTCACCAGAATTCCGCGCGCGGCCAATCCGGGAATCAGGGAGATTCCCACCTGCCCCGTCGCCATGTGCCGCACCGCCGCACCCGCAGCCTGCGCCATCCGGATGCCGCTGCCGTCGTCGGTACCGGCGCTGACCTTGGTATGGCCGAGCAGCAGCGGGGCGTGCGCGGCGAGCATCTCGTCGTTGTCGACGAACCCGCCCGTGGTGAGGACGCAGCCGCGCCGGACTCGAATCGTCAGCTCCCTGCCGTACTGCCGGGCGACCACGCCGGTGACGGCGCCGTCACCGGCGAGGATCAGCGCGGTGGCGGCGGTGTCGAAAAGCGTTGTCACGCCCGCCGATTCGGTCGCGGCGGTGAGGCACTGCATCAGCAGCCGGCCGCCGAAGTCGTTGGCGGTGGGCCGATGTCCGCGCGGGGCGGGGCGGGCGATCTCGGTGAAGGGCCAGCTGTTCTCGCCGAGCCACATCAGGCCGTCGTCGGTGGGCGGCACCCAGGCCGGGGCATCCCAGAGCGACGGTTTGAACGGCACGCCGCGGTCGACCAGCCAGTGGAAATGCTCGACGCTGTGCTCGCAGTAGTCGGTGATCTTCGCGGAGTCGGCGCCGGGGCCGAGGGCGGCGGTCAGATAGGCGGCCATGTCGGCGGGGGTGTCGTCGAATCCGCAGGCGGTTTGGATCGGGGTGCCGCCGCCGAGGTAGATCTCACCGCCCGACATCGCCGACGAGCCGCCCGGACCGCCCGCGCGATCGAGCACCAGCACCCGGGCGCCCGTGCGCGCGGCCTCGAATGCCGCTGCGGCCCCGGCACATCCGTAGCCGACGACCAGTACGTCGGTATCCAGGTCGTAGCGGGTGATCTCGGTCGACGGGCGCGGCGTCACCGAATGAACCGGCATGGTCTGCCTCTCCTCGGCGGCACGCCGCGCTCGACGGTGAGCGCGGCGTGCCGGTGGTCGGGTGCGGGTGGGCTCAGCGGCCCGGCTTGTCCAGCAACTTGGCCTTCAGGGCGTCGACCGTCGCGGAGTCCACACCCAGGCCGTCCGACAGGAACCGATCGAAGGATCCGTACGACTGCTGGACCTGGTCGAAGGAAGCGTCCAGATAATCGGCCTGCACGCCCAGAATCGGCGCGAACAGCGACGGATCGGTGACCAGGCCGCGCTGCACCAGCGCATCCATCTGTGCCCTGTTGCTCGCGGCCAGATAGTCGTTGGACGCCAGATAATCCTTGTAGATCTGCCCCTTGGGCACATCCAGGGCCGACATCAGGATCGCCGTCATCCAGCCGGTGCGGTCCTTACCCGAGGTGCAGTGATAGAGCACCGCATTCGGGGAGCTCGCGATCTCCTTCAGCGCCGCGGCGAACTGGGCCCGCGCCGCACCGTCGGTGACCAGCCAGCGGTAGTAGTCGCGCATGATCTGCGCGGCCTTCCCGTCACCGAGTTTGTCCTGCTGCGCCTGCGGTCCGCCGGCGATGGTGCTCGACACCATGACATAGAAGTCGTTGTTCGGATCCCAGATCGACTGCGCGCTGTAGGGAATCGACGAGGGCAGCTGATCCGGGGCGGCCTTCATCTCGTTCGGGCTCCGGAAGTCGATGGCCTTGCCGATCTGCAGCGAGGCCAGCTTCTGCTGATCGGCGGGGGTGAGCCGGTTGAGCGCATCGGAGCGGTAGACCAGGCCGAACCGGATCTTCCCGCCCCCGTGCTGCGTCGGATAGCCACCGATATCGCGGGCGTTGGGAGCGGAAATACCCAGGGACTGTTGCTGATCCGACGTGGCCGGCGCGGTATGGGCCAGTGGTGGTGCGGCGAATGCCGGGGTGGTCGCGGCGGGCAGGACGGCGATGAGCGCGGCGGCCAGACCGGCCACCGACCCCCGCAGGACATGCGAAATCGGCACGGGTGGTGTTCCTTTCCTCGAGGTCTGCCGGATCGACGACGGACCACGTCTGAGCCGCGGATACCTTCGCGCGGCGTCGAATCGGCGAGCCTCAGGCCTGCGCGTCGGCCAGCAGCGTGATGGTTCCGGCGGCGCCGTCGACCCGCACCCGCTGGCCGTCGGACAGCCCGGTGCTGGCGGTCTTGGTGTCCACCACGCACGGAATGCCGAACTCGCGGGCCACGATCGCCGCATGCGAGGCCGAGCCGCCGATATCGGTGACCACCGCGGCGGCGTAGGCGAACATCGCGGTGTGGCCGGTGTCGGTGACCGAGGCGACCAGGATGTCGCCGGGCTCGATATCGTCGTCGGAGCTCAGCACCAATTTCACGGTGCCCTCCACGACCCCGGCGCTCACTCCGGTTCCGGTGAGGCTCTCGCCGACCGCGAGCGCCCCCGAAATCGGCTGCGGTTCCCAGCGGCCGACCACCAGATCCGGCATCCGCACCGCCTGCAGTCGCACCCGCTCCTCGCGCCGGCGTGCCACCCGTTCCTTCAGATCCGCCGGGGCCCAGAGCAATTCGTCGAGCGTGAGGAACCAGGCATCGTCGACATTGTTGAGTTCGTGCCGATCGACCAGTCGCGCCGCGAGCTCGCGGGCCGCCATGCGCAGGCAGTTCGTGTAGCGCACCACCGCATCGCGGACGCGTTCCCGCGAGACCGTGGCGCCGACGGCCATCCGCGCGGTGCGCGCGGTCGGCTCGGGAACCGCGTCGCGCTTCGGCGCCGGGAGTTCGGCGGCCCGGGCGGCGGCGGTGACCAGCAGTTCGGGGCGATCGCCGAAGGTCGGGTTGAGGAATTCGCATTCTCCCGGGCCGCGGTGGCCGACCACCGCCAGCTCGGCATCCAGGGCCTGCGCGAAGCGGGCCGAGCGGCTGCGCGCCAGGGCGACATCGCCCGCCCGGGCGGCCTCGTGAACGGCGGGCTCCTCGCGGCAGACCGCGGCCAGCCGTTCCACCGCCAGCATCGGTCGCGCCGATTCGAGGCGGTTCACGTCGATCGGCACGTCCGGGTCGTCCTTGCCCCGTGCGTGCATGGCCGTCGCGGCGCCGACCAGCATGACGCCGATCGAGGCCGCCGCCCAGGACTGATTGAGCCGATCCCGCCACAGCAGTGCCCTCGCGTGCAGCTGCGCGTCGGACAGCTTCTCGATGTCGGTGCGGGACAGCGCCTCTCGATGTGAGGCGGCGTTGATCGTTTCGGTGGTGGCGCCGAAGCGCAGTGCCGTCGCGAGCACCCGGCCGGTGGCCTTGGCCGTACCCCACGTGCTACCCAGTCCGGTCGGCATCGGCGGACGGCCCTTGGGCTGCAACGGGACCTCGGGCGGGATGGCGCCGTACACGTCGCGGCGGATGCTGTCCTCGTCCCAGCCCGGCATATTGTCCGCGGCGAGGACGCCGATCGAGGCGTTGATGAAGATGTGGTGGCCGAGCACCGAGGTGACGCGGCTGGTCCAGTGCTCGAGGGCGATGCCGTCCAGGGCGATCATGTGGCCCATCGCGGCGTTGGCGAGCCGGATCGCCCCGGCCTGCAGGTCGATGGTGAGCGGGCTCATCGGGCCCGGCAGCGCCTCGGAGGTGTTGGTGGCGGTGTGCACCGGGATGCGCGGATCGACGCGGTCGTCGAATTCGCCTTCCAGGCCCTCCGGGGCGGCGACCTCCAGCGGATGCCCGTCGGACGTCTTCGCGCGCGCGGGAATCACGTAGTCGGTCAACGGGATCGCGCCGCGGCGGGCGCGGAAGCCGGTGCCGTGCGGGCGGCGGCCGACCAGTCCGCGCACGATGTCCTCGACCACTTCGGGACCGGTCCAGCCGTAGCGGAAATCCCAATCACCCTGTGCGGCGGCGGGATCGAGATCGGGAAGGTGAACGCCGCCGGTGCCGGGGACGCGAGGCGGAATCCGCAGACCGGCCTTCCGCAGCATCGCCCGCGCCTGCGAGCCGGAAACGAGCTCGGGCGCAACGAGATCCACCACGCCAGTGCGGTCGGAGGTCGCCGCGAGCACCAGGAAGCGTTCCACATCGTCGGTGTGCACCAGCGGAATGCGCTGCGAGCCGCCCGCATTCAGCAGGGTCCGGACCACCGGGCGGGTGCCCTCGGTGCGCCGGCCGGCCACCGGTGCGGGACGAACCAGCAACGCC
>NZ_BAFQ01000057.1 GCF_000308375.1 Nocardia aobensis NBRC 100429
AAACGGTCGCGTGGCGGCGCGGTGCGGTCCGCGGTCGCGGTGCGACCGGTAGCTGTGGTGGTGCGGCCGGTGGTGGTGCGGCCGTTGTGCGCCGATTCGCCGCGTTCGTTCCTCGTCGCCGGGCCGCGCCGCCGGGGGTTGCGGGCCGCGCTGCCGCCTCGGGCGGGGCGGCGGGAATTCTGCTCGGCGCGTTCAGGTTTCGCGGCGGGCGCGACCGGTGCCGCGACCGTGCCGACCAATGCGGTGACCTGGGCCGAATCCGGGCTCACCTGTTGCGGGCGGACGTCGAGTCCGGCCTTGCGCAGCAGTACCGCGACGTCCTTGCGCTGTTCCGGCAGCATGATCGTCACGACGTCGCCGGTGCTGCCGGCGCGGGCGGTGCGCCCCGAGCGGTGCAGATAGGCCTTGTGTTCGGCGGGCGGGTCGACGTGCACGACGAGTTCGACATCGTCGACGTGCACGCCGCGGGCCGCGATATCGGTCGCGACCAGGACGCGCGTGGTGCCGTCGGCGAAGGCGGCCAGATTGCGGTCGCGCGCGACCTGCGACAGATTGCCGTGCAGATCGGCGGCCGGAATTCCGGCGGTGGTGAGCTGTTTGGCCAGCCGCCGCGCATGATGTTTGGTGCGCATGAACAGGATTCGCCGTCCGGTTCCGGAGGCGAGGGTCTGGACCAGCACGCGCTTGGCCTCGCTGTCGCCGATCTCGAAGACGTGATGGGTCATCGCGGGCACCGGTGAGTGGGCCTCGTCGACCGTGTGCGACAACGGGTTTCGCAGGAAGCGCTGCACCAGCTTGTTCACGCCGTTGTCCAGGGTGGCGGAGAACAGCATCCGCTGCCCGTCGGCGGGGGTCGCGGCCAGGATTCGGGTGACGCCGGGCAGGAAGCCGAGATCGGCCATGTGGTCGGCCTCGTCCAGCACCGTGATCCGCACCTCGTCCAGGGCGACCAGGCGCTGTTTGATCAGATCCTCCAGCCGGCCCGGGCAGGCGACGACGATATCCGCCCCCGAGCGCAGTTCGCGGACCTGGCGCGCCTGCGGCACCCCACCGAACACCGTCACCACTCGCAGATCGCAGGCATCGGCCAACGGCTGGAGGGTCGCGGCGATCTGAGTGGCCAATTCGCGGGTGGGCGCCAGCACCAGACCTGCGGGCCGGCCCGGGACGCGCCGGTGACCGAGGCGGTGCAGCCGGTCGACCATCGGAATCGAGAAGGCGAGGGTCTTACCGCTGCCGGTGCGCCCGCGAGCGAGCACATCGCGGCCGGCCAGCGTGTCCGGAAGTGTCGCGGCCTGGATCGGCAGCGGTGCGGTGAAACCCTGTGCGGTCAGCGCGCGCACCAGCGGCGCATCGACGCCGAGGGTTGCGAAGGTGGCGGCAGGGCTCGATGAACGAGTCGTCATGAGTAGTCGTGGTGCCTTTCGAGCAGCAGAGTCAACCGCAGCGGCGCTGGGGTTGCAGCGGCGCCGGGCTTCGTAGCACGCACGGAGGCTGACCGCTGGGTGGCCGACGCGAAGAGTAGACATCCACGACGGAGGGAGTACGAGTAACCGATACTCCTCGATCAGCCTATCCCGTCCCGGCGGTTTCCCGGGCATCACGGGACAGTGACGGTTCTCTCCTCACCGGGCGACGTGGATCACCGGGCTGTGGGGACCACTCGGCCGCGTGAACCGCTGGGCGAGTTCACAGGTTTCTCCCAGCGGCGTCCCAGCCGGTCGGCGGCGCGGACGACCATCATGGCAGCCATGACCGAAACTGCTATCGCGCCGGGCCGGCCGGCGGACGGCGTGACGACGCCCGGCCGGGGCCGCACGCGGAGGCTGCCGTGGGAGCACCTGGGACTCGTCGCGCTGCTGGGCGGCACCGCGATCGCCTATCTGTGGAATCTGAGCGCGAACGGCTGGGCCAACTCCTTCTATGCCGCCGCGGTGCAGTCGGGTGCGAAATCGTGGAAGGCGTTCTTCTTCGGTTCCTCGGACTGGGGCAATTCGATCACCGTCGACAAGACGCCGGCGTCGCTGTGGCCGATGGAGATCTCGGCTCGCCTCTTCGGGATGAACAGCTGGAGCATGCTGATCCCGCAGGTGCTGATCGCGGTCGCCGCGGTCGCCCTGCTGTGGGCGACACTGCGCCGGACCTTCGGCCCCGGGGCCGGGCTGCTCGGCGGTCTCGCGCTGGCGGTGACGCCCGTCGCGACGCTGATGTTCCGCTACAACAACCCCGACGTGCTGCTCGTCTTTCTGATGGTCGCGGCCGTCTGGGCGATGACGCGTGCCCTCGAGGACGGCCGGTGGCGCTGGCTCGTGCTGTGCGGAGGTTTCGTCGGCATGGGTTTTTTGGCCAAACAGCTGCAGGTGCTGCTGGTGGTTCCCGCGCTGGCGCTGACCTACCTGTTCGCCGGACCGCCGAAACTGGGTAAACGGCTGCTGCAACTGCTGGCCGCCGGTGCGGGTCTGGTGGTCGGCGCGGGTTGGTGGGTGCTGATCGCCCAGCTGTGGCCCGCCGACGTGCGGCCGTATTTCGGTGGGTCCAAGAACAACTCGATCATCGAACTCACCCTCGGCTACAACGGTCTGCAGCGACTGGGCATGGATTCCGGCGGTTTCGGCGGCGGTCTGCCCGGGCCGCCGCCCGGCGGTGGCCACGGCCGCGGACCGTCCTTCGGGTCCGAGGCCGGGATCACCCGGATGTTCAGTGAGACCGTCGGCGGTCAGATCGCATGGCTGATACCGGCCGCGCTGATTCTGTTCGTCGCGGGACTCGCGCTGCGCGGCAAGGCTTCTCGCACCGATCCGCGGCGCGCCTCGCTCCTGCTGTGGGGCGGCTGGGCGCTGGTGACCGCGCTGGTGTTCAGCTTCATGAAGGGAATCTTCCATCAGTACTACACCGTGGCACTGGCTCCGGCCGTCGCCGGTGTGGCCGGCATCGGCGCTGTGTTGCTGTGGCGCGAACGCGACCGCTTGTGGGTCCGGCTGGCCCTCGCGGGCGCCTCGGCCTCGACCACGGTCACCGCGGTGGTTCTGCTGAACCGGACTCCTGATTTCGTTCCGTGGCTGCGATGGGTGATCGCGGTGACCGGAGCGGTGGCCGCCGTCGCGCTCATCGTTCCTCAGCCGCGCCGGATGGCGGGCTGGGCCGCGACCCTCGCCGTGGTCACCGCTCTCGCCGGGCCGGTGGCCTACTCGATCCAGACCATCGCCTCCGCCCACAACGGCGGCATCGTCCTCGCCGGACCGAAGACCAGCGGCGGCTTCGGCTTCGGCTTCGGGCCGGGTGGCCCAGATGGCGCGTGCGGCCCCGCCGGGCCGGGTGGTACCGGCAGCGGACCCTCCGCACCCGCACCGGGCGTGAACGGAACTCGTCCGGGTGTCTCGGGCCAGGAGGTACCCGGCGCCCCGCCCGCTGGGGCGGAGAACGGATGCGCGCCGGCCGGACTCAGCGCAGGACCGGCGAACGACGGTTCGGATTCGGCCGGCACCGCCCAGCCTCCCGGACAACCGGGCCGGGCGCCGCGGTCCGGCGAGCCGACGGCTACCGGGCCCGGCATGGGTGAGCGGACGAATCAGCAGTTGATCGATCTGCTGAAGAACACCGGCGCCGGCTACACGTGGGCGGCCGCGGCGATCAGCTCGATGGGTGCCGCGGACCTGCAGCTCGATTCCGGTTACGCGGTCATGTCGATCGGCGGATTCGGTGGCGGTGATCCGTCGCCGACCCTCGATCAGTTCCGCGCCGATGTCGCGCAGGGGCGCATCCACTACTTCATCGGCTCCGAGCGGCGCGGTCCCGGATCGGGTGAAACCTCGGAGGCGAGCCGGATCGCCCAGTGGGTCGAGAGTACGTATGTGGCGACCGATGTCGGCGGAACGAAGGTCTACGACCTGACGGCCACCCGGTAACCCGCGGGGCGGGTGGCGGCCCCGCGCCGCCACCGCCTCGGTTCGGTGCGGCAGACTGCGACCATGACCGGAGCCACGGCGTCGAAATACAGTGCGGGAGTTCTGCTGTTCCGGCATGCCCCGCGGCTGCAGGTGTTGCTCGGACATATGGGCGGTCCGTACTGGGCGCGCAAGGATGCCGGTGCCTGGTCGGTCCCCAAGGGCGAGTACGCACCGGATTCCGAGGATGCCCGGACGGCCGCGGCGCGTGAGTTCACCGAGGAACTGGGCCTGCCCGTACCCGACGGTGACTGGATCGCGCTGGGGGAGTCGCACTACGGCAGCGGTCGCTCCCGCAAGCGGGTCACCGTATGGGCCGTGGCAGGCGATCTGGATCCCGAGCAGGTGGTCCCCGGCACCTTCGAGATGCAGTGGCCGCCGAGATCCGGCCGCACGCAGACGTTTCCGGAGATCGATCGGGTCGAGTGGCTCGAACCGGAGCTCGCGCGCGAGAAGATCGTTACTGGTCAGCGTCCCTTTCTGGACCGGCTCACCGAGGTGCTCGCGGACGGCTGAGGTTCAGCGGTAGGCGTCGGCGGTCCCGTCACCACCGGATTCGACGAGCCGTACGCCCCGGAGTTCGTGCACGGTCAGCCGATGGGCGGGGCGCGCCCCGTCCCACGTCGGGACGAGGTTGCGACGACGCGCGGCGTAGGCGGTCATGAGATCGCGCGCCAGCCGGGCCGGCGATACCCGGTCGACCGCGGCCCGCCGCAGAATCACCACCAGCAGATGGTGCGGAATGTCCTCGGGATCGCCGAGCGGCCGGAACATTCTCGCCCGCACCGGAACCGACAGTGGCGCAGCCGTTTCCGCGTCCATGAATTCGGTGATCGCGTCCGGCAATTCGGCTGCGATCACCGGCGTCGGCACCAGTCGTGGCAACACCGCGGCGGTCGCGGACAAAACCCGGGGCGCCGCACTCGAACCGGGCATCGGGTAGACGGTGCGTAGCTGTGCGTGCCGCGCGATCAGATCGGCGAAGGCGTCGCGCAATCCGACGGCATAGAGATATCCCGTGAAATGCACGGTGAACGATGCCGTCCCCGCGGGCGTCGGACCGACAGGCGGCACGGCGGGGACCACCGCGGCGGTAGAGCGCAGTTCCATCCGGCATTTCCGTTCCTCGTCCGTACCCCAGTCCCGGCGGGCACACGCGGAGCCTAACTCCGAACACGCGTCCGCGCTGTTCGACGGGTACGGGCGAGGGTTATCGGCCGTACGGCCAGCGCCAGTCGGCCACCTCCGGAATATCGGCGCCGTGCTCGCGCGTCCAGATACGCGCGGCCAGACGGGCATCGGCCATGTCCTGGCGCAGCCCGGCCGCCTGGGTGCCCAGTCCGGGAACGCGGTCGATCACATCCATCACCAGGTGATAGCGGTCGAGGTCGTTGAGCATCACCATGTCGAACGGGGTGGTCGTGGTGCCTTTCTCCTTGTATCCGCGCACGTGCAGCCCGGAGTGGTTGGTGCGCTGATAGGTGAGCCGGTGGATCAGCCAGGGATAGCCGTGGAAGGCGAAGATGACCGGCCGATCCCGGGTGAACAAGGTGTCGAATTCGCGATCGGGCAGGCCGTGCGGATGTTCGTCCGCCGGCAGCAGCCGCATCAGATCGACCACATTCACCACGCGAATGCGCAACTGCGGCAACCGTTCGCGCAGAATGGCGGCGGCCGCCAGTGTCTCCAGGGTCGGTACGTCGCCGGCGCAGGCCAGCACCACATCGGGAGTCGTGCCCGTCTCGTCGTTGTGGCCGGCCCATTCCCAAATACCGGCCCCGCGGGCACAGTGCAGCCGCGCCTCGTCGACCGACAGCCAATCCGCCTGCGGCTGTTTGCCGGCCACCACCACGTTCACGTAATGCCGGGACCGCAGGCAGTGGTCGTAGGTCGACAGCAGCGTGTTGGCGTCCGGCGGCAGATAGACGCGCACGATCGAAGGCTGCTTGTTCATCACCACATCGAGGAAACCCGGGTCCTGATGGGTGAATCCGTTGTGATCCTGCCGCCACACATGGGAGGTCAGCAGATAGTTCAGGCTCGGAACGGGCCGGCGCCACGGCACCGCGCTGCTGGCGTCCAGCCACTTCGCGTGCTGGTTGAACATCGCGTCGACGATGTGGATGAAGGCCTCGTAACAGGTGAACACACCGTGCCGCCCGGTGAGCAGGTAGCCCTCCAGCAGGCCCTGGCACATATGTTCCGACAGCACCTCGATCACGCGGCCGCGGCGGTCCAATTTCACGTCGAATTCCCCGATGTCGGCCTGCCAGTTGCGGCCGGTGACGGTGAGGACGTCCTGGAGCCGGTTACTGGCCAATTCGTCGGGTGCGAGGATCAGGAAATTGTCGCGGTTGGCAGCGGTGACGTCGCGCAGCCACGTGCCCAGCACCTGGGTGGCCTCGTGCGAGGTGGCGCCCGGCGCGGGGACCTCCACGCCGTAGCGGCGCCAATCCGGCAGTCGCAGATCCTGCACCGTCGCGCCGCCGTTGGCTACCGGATTGGCGCTCATCCGCCGCGGCCCCGCCGGGACCTGGCGCAGCAACTGCGGATACGGGCGGCCGTCCTCGTCGAACAGTTCCGCGGGACGATACGACTGCAGCCACTGCTCGAGCACCCGGCGGTGCCCGTCGTCGGAACGCGCGGCGGGCAGCGGCACCTGATGGGCGCGGAAGGTGCCCTCGACCTGGTCGCCGTCGACCACCGGCGGGCACGTCCAGCCCTTCGGCGTGCGCAGCACGATCATCGGCCAGCGGGGACGCGTCCCGTCGCCGCTCTCGCGCGCGGCGCGCTGGAATTCGGCGATGCGGTCCAGGCCGCGATCCAGCGCGGCGGCCATCGCCTGGTGTACGGCCGCGGGGTCGTGCCCGGCGACGATGATCGGGTCGTAGCCGTACCCGTGCAGCAGCGACAGCAGTTCGGATTCCGGAATGCGGGCCAGCAGGGTCGGATTCGCGATCTTGTATTCGTTGAGCGCCAGAATCGGCAGCACCGCGCCGTCGCGCGCCGGATTGAGGAATTTGTTCGCATGCCAGCTGGTCGCCAGCGGCCCGGTCTCGGCCTCGCCGTCGCCGATCACGCAGAACACGGTCAGGTCGGGATGGTCGAGTGCGGCGCCGTAGGCGTGCAACAGGGAATAGCCGAGCTCGCCGCCCTCGTGGAAGGAACCCGGTGTCTCGGGCGCGCAATGGCTGGGCACGCCGCCGGGATAGGAGAACTGCGCGAACAGCGCGCCCATTCCGGCCCCGTCGCGCGAAATATTGCTGTACAGCTCGGAATACGTGCCTTCCAGCCAGGCACACGCATTCGGCCCCGGCCCTCCGTGTCCCGGCCCGGCGACGAAGACCGCGTCCAGATCGCGGGTCCGGATCGCCCGGTTGGCATGGGCCCACACCAGATTCAGTCCCGGCACGGTTCCGAAGTGCCCGAGCAGACGCGGTTTGATGTGCTCGGCCGCCAGCGGGGTGCGCAGCAGGGGATTGGCCGTCAGATAGATCTGGCCCACCGCCAGATAGTTCGCCGCGCGCCACCACGCGTCCAGATCGGCGAGTTCGTCCGGTGAGAGCGGGCCGGGGACCTCGGCCAGCCGATACGGTTCGGGTGCGATCGTGGCCCCGCCGCTGCCGCCGATATTGTCGGCGGCCGTATCCGCGCCGGTCGGGTCGGTGGCCGGGACCCGTCCTTCCGAACTCGCCAAGTCGGTCACGATCGTGCTCCTCGCAGTGGGGTGTTCGGGTAACCGCTTCGGATGGAGACTCGACGCCAGGCTACCGGGCCGCGGCGATCCCGGGCCGATCCGCACCCGCAGCCCGGATATCCGCACCCGATGCCGGAAAACCTCCCGCGCCCGCCGGATCGAACGGGCGGTGACGGGGCCCACAGCCGGTCCGTCCGCCGCACCGATTAGGGTGCGGCGCATGCAGACTTTGGCCAGGATCATCGGCACGGCCGCCGTCGCGGTCGCGGCGGTCGCCCTCACCGCCTGCGGCGGCAACGACGACAACGGCTCGGCGACGACCTCGAGCACCGTCGCAGGCGCCCAGCCGAGCGCGGGCACCTCGGCCGCCGCGGCTCCCACGGCGAGCCACGGCCGCGAATGCACCGCCGACGACATCGGTGTCACCGGCGGCTTCGGCCAGGCGCCGACCATCACCATTCCCGACAATTGCGATCCGCCGAAGCAGCTGGTCACCAAGGATCTCGTCGAGGGCACCGGTCCGGCGGCGGCGACCGGCCAGCCGGTGGAGATGAACTACACGCTGGTCACCTGGTCGGACAAGAAGAAGCTGGACAGCTCCTTCGACCGCGGCCAGACCTTCCCGCTCACCCTCGGTACCGGTGAGGTCATCCAGGGCTGGGACCAGGGCCTGATCGGTATCAAACAGGGCGGCCGCCGCCTGCTGATCATCCCGCCCGACCTCGGCTACGGCCAGGGCGGCCAGGGTGTGAAGCCCAACGAAACCCTCGTCTTCGTCACCGATGCCGTGAAGGTCGGTTGATCGACGCCTTCGGCGGCAAAGCCGCCGCCGACCGAGGCGGGCCAGCCGATTGCGGCCCGAATACCGCTGTCGACTACCCTTGATCGGATGCGATTTCGGGGGGAAACAGCGCCGTTGTATGGCGGCACCCGAACATCGTCGCCGGCGGATCACACCTCCGTCCGGCGGCCACACAGACCAGTGAACAACGAACAAGGAGCATGTCCGTGAAGAGCACCGTCGAGCAGCTGAGCCCGACCCGGGTCCGCATCAATGTCGAGGTGCCCTTCGAGGAGCTGAAGCCGGACTTCGACAAGGCGTACCGGGCGCTGGCCCAGCAGGTTCGCATTCCCGGCTTCCGTCCGGGCAAGGCCCCGGCCAAGCTGCTCGAGGCCCGCCTCGGTCGCGGCGCCATCCTGGAGCAGGTCGTCAACGACGCGCTGCCGGCTCGCTACAGCGAGGCCGTCACCGCCTCCGAGGTGAAGGTGCTCGGCCAGCCCGAGATCGAGATCACCAAGATCGAGGACGGCGACGAGCTGGCGTTCACCGCCGAGGTCGACGTCCGTCCCGAGATCGCGCTGCCCGACTACGAGAGCATCGAGGTCACCGTCGATCCGCTGAGCATCGGCGACGAGGACATCGACCAGCAGCTGCAGTCGCTGCGCCAGCGCTTCGGCACCCTGAAGAGCGTCGAGCGCGCCGTGCAGGAGGGCGACTTCGTCTCCATCGACCTGTCGGCCACCGTGGACGGCGAAGAGGTCTCCGAGGCGACGACCTCCGGTCTGTCGCACGAGGTCGGCTCCGGCCAGCTGATCGAGGGCCTGGACGACACCCTCATCGGCCTGAAGGCGGAGGAGTCCAAGGACTTCACCTCCACCCTGGTGGCCGGCGAGCACGCCGGTAAGGAAGCCGTCATCACCGTGAAGGTGAACTCGGTCAAGGAGCGCGAGCTGCCCGAGGCCGACGACGAATTCGCCCAGATGGCAAGCGAATTCGACACCATCGACGAGTTGAAGGAAGATCTGCGCAAGCGGGTCGAGCAGGGCAAGAAGGTGGAGCAGGCCGGCGAGATTCGCGACAAGGTGCTCGAGGCGCTGCTGGACAAGACCGAGGTGCCGCTGCCCGAGGCGGCGGTACAGGCCGAGGTCGACGCCGTGCTGCACGACGCGGTGCACGGCTTCGACCACGACGAGGCGAAGTTCGCCGAGGCGCTCGAGGCTCAGGGCAGCACCCGCGAGGAGTTCGACAAGGACTCCAAGGAGGCCGCCGAGAAGTCGGTGAAGACCCAGCTGCTGCTGGACGCGATCGCCGAATCGGAGAACACCCAGGTCGGCCAGCAGGAGCTGACCGAGCGGATCCTGTTCCAGTCGCAGCGCTACGGCATGGCGCCGGAACAGTTCATCCAGCAGATCCAGCAGGCCGGACAGCTCGGCGCGATCTTCGCCGACGTGCGCCGCGGTAAGGCGCTGGCCGGCGTGGTGATCAAGGCCAAGGTCACCGACACCGACGGCAACACGGTCGACACCGCCGAGATGTTCGGTGAGCCGGCCGAGGCGGTGGCGGATTCCGAGGGCGCCGCGGAGTCGGCCGAGAACGCCGCCGAGTAGCCATCGGCGACATATGAGTCAGCTGTAAGCGAAGCAAGGCGGTACCGGGAGTTCGGTGCCGCCTTGTTTCGTTAGGGTTTGTGTCAACCGAATCAGGCCGCGGTCGGACGTCGGGGACGGAAGCGGTAGCTTGCGTAACCACGAAGGGCCCCGGAAGACCGCATATTGGACAGAGGCTGTGCCGGCAGGCATCGTGCCGGCGAGAGAGGGCAGGTATCCGTGACAATCAATCAGGCTGTGGCACCTTTGAAGTCGGGGCCGGTCATGACATCCGCGACTGCTGGGCTCAACCTCAGTGATTCGGTGTACGAGCGTTTGCTCCGCGACCGCATCATCTTCCTGGGCACCCAGGTCGACGACGACATCGCCAACAAGCTGTGCGCGCAGATCCTGCTGCTCACGGCCGAGGACCCGAACCGCGACATCTCGCTCTACATCAACTCCCCCGGCGGGTCGGTCACCGCGGGCATGGCCATCTACGACACCATGCAGTTCGCCGAATGCGATATCGCGACCATCTCGTTCGGCCTGGCGGCCTCGATGGGCCAGTTCCTGCTCACCGCGGGCACCAAGGGCAAGCGCTATGCGCTGCCGCACACCCGGATCATGATGCACCAGCCCTCCGCCGGTATCGGCGGTAGCGCGGCCGACATCTCGATCTACGCCGAGCAGCTCGCCCACACCAAGCGGGAGCTGAACGAACTGCAGGCACAGCACACCGGACAGTCCGTGGAGCAGGTCACCGCCGACGCCGACCGCGACCGCTGGTTCACCGCGGCCCAGGCGCTGGAGTACGGCTTCATCGACCACGTGATCACCAATGCCCGCCAGGCGAACGGCGCCGGTAACTGAGCGCGAAACCGCTCATCCCCCATCGACTTTGGAGACGAAGATGACCCTGATCGACCCGCGTGCCGGCCTGTCCGGTAGCGCACCGGCGAGCCCGCAGGCCCGCTACATTCTGCCGTCGTTCATCGAGCACTCGAGCTTCGGCGTCAAGGAGTCCAACCCCTACAACAAGCTGTTCGAGGAGCGCATCATCTTCCTCGGCGTGCAGGTGGACGACGCCTCGGCCAACGACGTCATGGCGCAGCTGCTGGTACTGGAGTCGCTCGATCCCGACCGCGACATCACCATGTACATCAACTCGCCCGGTGGTTCCTTCACCTCGCTGATGGCCATCTACGACACCATGCAGTACGTGCGTGCCGATGTCGCGACGGTCTGCCTGGGCCAGGCGGCGTCGGCGGCGGCTGTGCTGCTGGCGGCGGGAACCCCTGGCAAGCGGGCCTGCCTGCCGAACGCCCGCGTGCTGATCCACCAGCCGTCGCTGGAGGGTGGCATCCAGGGCCAGGTCTCCGACCTGGAGATCCAGGCCGCCGAGATCGAGCGCATGCGCCGGTTGATGGAGACCACGCTGGCCCGCCACACCGGTAAGGATGCCGACACCATCCGCAAGGACACCGATCGCGACAAGATCCTGACCGCCGACGAGGCCAAGGATTACGGGATCATCGACACGGTGTTCGACTACCGCAAGCTGAGCGCCCAGAAGAAGTGATCCGGAAGAAGTGATCCGGCCGCGGGGCTCGCCGAGCGGGCCCCGCGGGCGCTGGTCCGGGCGGCGGAGCGAGGTCGGCACCGCCCGGATCGGCAGCCGGGATGGCCGTGGTGAGGGCGCGTCGGGTGAGCTTTCCGACACTCTCTCCGCGAGAAACATCCTCGAGTTGTCGACCTCCGTCGCGTCGACCGGGTACGGTCGGTCTAGGGACCTTGGCTCATGGGGTGTCGGCATGAACGACCGACCCGGACGACATACGCCGAAGTGCGAGAATCCGATCGACGCGCGACACTGATCGGATGCACGGCGGGTAGCGTTGTTCGAAGGCGGCTTGTCGGCATCCGGGACAGACGGTTGCACGCGGACAAGGAAGTAGGGACCCACGAGATGGCGCGCATCGGTGATGGCGGCGATCTGCTGAAATGCTCGTTCTGCGGAAAGAGTCAGAAGCAGGTCAAGAAGCTCATTGCGGGACCAGGGGTGTACATCTGCGACGAGTGCATCGACCTCTGCAACGAGATCATCGAAGAGGAGCTGGCCGAGTCGAGTGAGGTCAAACTCGACGAGCTGCCCAAGCCGGCGGAGATCCGGGAATTCCTCGAGCAGTACGTGATCGGCCAGGATTCGGCCAAGCGCACGCTGGCCGTGGCCGTCTACAACCATTACAAGCGCATCCAGGCCGGTGACAAGGGCCGCGACAGCCGCGGCGAGCCGGTCGAGCTGATGAAGTCGAACATTCTCATGCTCGGCCCCACCGGCTGCGGTAAGACCTACCTCGCGCAGACGCTGGCCAAGATGCTCAACGTCCCCTTCGCCATCGCGGACGCCACCGCGCTGACCGAGGCCGGCTATGTCGGTGAGGATGTCGAGAACATCCTGCTCAAGCTGATCCAGGCCGCCGATTACGACGTCAAGCGCGCCGAGACCGGCATCATCTACATCGACGAGGTCGACAAGATCGCCCGCAAGAGCGAGAACCCGTCGATCACTCGCGACGTCTCCGGTGAGGGCGTGCAGCAGGCGCTGCTGAAGATTCTCGAGGGCACCCAGGCGAGCGTGCCGCCGCAGGGCGGGCGCAAGCATCCGCATCAGGAGTTCATCCAGATCGACACGACGAACGTGTTGTTCATCGTGGCCGGCGCCTTCGCCGGGCTGGAGAAGATCGTGCAGGACCGGGTCGGCAAGCGCGGCATCGGTTTCGGCGCCGAGGTCCGGTCCAAGGCCGAGATCGACACCGCCGACCACTTCGCCGAGGTCATGCCCGAGGATCTGATCAAATTCGGCCTGATCCCCGAATTCATCGGCCGCCTGCCGATGGTCGCCTCGGTGACCAACCTCGACAAGGAATCGCTGGTCCGCATCCTGTCCGAGCCGAAGAACGCACTGGTGAAGCAGTACGTGCGCCTGTTCGAGATGGACGGTGTGGACCTGGAGTTCACCAAGGACGCCTTGGAGGCGGTGGCGGATCAAGCCATCCTGCGCGGCACCGGTGCCCGCGGTCTGCGCGCCATCATGGAAGAAGTGCTGCTGCCGGTGATGTACGACATCCCGAGCCGCGACGATGTCGCCAAGGTGGTCATCAACGCCGAGACGGTCAACGACAACGTGCTGCCGACGATCGTGCCGCGCAAGCGCCAGGCGGCCGAGCGCCGCGAGAAGTCGGCCTGAGCGGAGAGCGTTTCCGAGAGCTGCGAAAGGGGCGGGAGGTCTGAACCTCCCGCCCCTTGTCGTGCCCGTGATCCGGAATGGCTTCTTGCTAGTCCTGTGCCCAGGGCACCCGGCAGGAATCGGTGCTGAAGCCTTGCGCGGTGATGCCGAGCGCCGAATACGTACGGGCGCGGGAATTCTCCAGCGCGATCTGATAACTCAACTCCACGACGCCCGCGTCACCGAAGCGGGCCCGCAGGTCCTCGATCTGCTCATCGGTGACCGTGGTGGGAGTGGCGGTCATGGCGTCGGCGTAGCCGATCGCGGCGCGCTCGTCCGCGCTGTAGGCCGGCGAGGTCTGGTACTCGGCGATCTGCTTCAGCTTGTCGATATCGAGGTGGCTCAGCCGCATCAGCATCGTGCCGAAATCGACGCACCAGGAACAGCCGATCGTCCAGGCCACCCGGTAGACCGCGATCTCGAGAACATCGTCGGGAACGACGGAGGTGGCGCGGCCGACCAAAGACTCGTGGGCCGCGTACGCCGTGAGCATTTTCGGATGATTGGCGAGCACAGCCATCGGCTCGGGCACCTCGCCGAACCTGCGCTTGCTGACGCGGTACATAAACCGGGTCAGTGGGCCCGCCTGCTGCGGCGGCACCGGGGGGATGCGGGTGGCACTCATGATTCTCCCTTCGGAAGACGGTTCACCCCTTGGACGAGACGCCGTCCCTCGATGTGACGGGGCCGAAATGTGATGCCGGTCTCATCCCTCCGAGCGTAGTCGCGGTGAACCAAAAAGTAATAAGCGTAGACATATGATATGCGTCAGCCTACGATAAGTTCATGACTAATATTTCCGAACTCGATCGCAAGGCGGTCGACTACAGCGTGACGATCGTGTCGAAGGTGGCCCGTAACGATCTGCACCGGCCCACACCCTGTGGCGAATGGGATCTGACCCAGCTGCTCACCCATATGGCCGCGCAGCACCGCGGCTTCGCGGCCGCCGCGCGTGGCCACGGTGGCGATCCGGCCGTCTGGCAGCTGGATCCACCGGCGGATCCGGTGGCGGTGTATCGCGAGGCGGCGGCCGATGTAACGGCGGCCTTCTCCGAAACCGGTGTGCTGGAAAGGGATTTCGCACTTCCGGAATTCGGCCCCGGGTTCACCGCCGCGGGCGGTCAGGCCATCGGTTTCCATCTCATCGACTACATCGTGCACGGGTGGGATGTGGCCCGGGCGATCGGTCTGCCCTACGAGCTGGATCCGGAACTGGCCGAGCCCGCCTTGCGGATCGCCGAGGCGGTGCCCGACGGAGACTTTCGCTTGCAGCCGGGTTCGGCGTTCGCGCCCGCGGTGCCGGATGTCGACCCCTCCGATCCGCTCGCTCGGATCCTCGGCCTGCTGGGCCGATCGCCGTCGTGGCCGGTAGGGGCGAAATAGGCGTTCGCCCAATGGAATTGCGCAACCCGGCGCCCGAGCTTCCGGCGGCGCCGGCGAAGTCGGCCGGACCGCGGCGGAAGCGGACCGGCGAGCACGTATCTTGTTCGGCATGGCGGATGCGCAGCGACCCGATCTGGCGGCGATGATCGTCCCACTCGGACGTGCCCTGATGGCGGCCGAGCGGCCGGTACTCGAATCGCACGGGCTGACCATGTGGGCGTATTCGGTGCTGCTGGCGCTGGGCCGGGGGCCGGCGCGCGGGCAGGGCGTGCTCGCGGAGGAGATCGGCGCCGACAAGACCCGCATCATCGCCGTCCTCGACGATCTGCAGGAACGCGGCCTGATCGAGCGCTATCCGGATCCGGCCGACCGGCGGGCCCGCCTGCTGGCCGTGACCGAGGCGGGGCAGGCGCTGGTGCAGGCGGCACAGACCGATATCCAGGCCAAGGAAGAAGCGCTGCTCGACCGCCTGGATGCGGCGGACCGGGAGGGATTCCTCAACGCCCTGATGGCGCTTGCGGTGGTTCCCCGCGCCGACATCGTCGATGCCGGCGCGGATTCGCAATAGAAGTATCGAGTTCTGGCGGTAGCGCGTGGAGTTGGTCGGAGGCGGTGACGACCGGTTGCCCCGTCGCGCCCGTTGCCGAAGATCGCCGTTGATCTTCCGTGGTTCGCCGTTGAACCTTTTCTCCGATGCTTGCTCATCGCCGGCGGGAGCGAACCCGTTACTGCTGTTCGGAGGCGCTTTCCCGGCGGCGGCTGGGCGGTTGCCTCACCTACTACGACGGCGTGGGAACCGGATATTCATCGGCGCCGGATCGCGCAGTTGCACGCGCTCCCGGGGTGCGGCCACGACGACGGCGGCGGCGAGTGCCGGCAGCAGCACGGCGGCGATCAGGCTGAGGGCGAAATTGCCGCCGCTCATCTGTTCCGGCTTGTGCGCGGCGTGGTAGATGAGGTGGGGAATTCCGAAGACCAGCCAGCCGATCCCGGCGACTCGGGCCACCACGCTGTCGCGGTAGTACAGCGCCGCCAGGCTGACCGCGCCGAGGCCGAGGAAGAATGCCCCGACGTCGGTGGCCAGGTGGTGGTTGTAGGGGCCGTCCATGCCCACCCAGTTCAGCCCGAAGCCGGGGAAACTGCGAAACCACGGTTCCGGCAGCAGTAGCGCCCAGAGTCCGACCACGAGGCCGTTGATCGCCAACAGCCACAACGAGATTCTGGTGATCAGCCGGCGGCGGCGGTTGGCGTCCAGGCGCATGCGCACCTGGACCCCCTCACCTGTGCCGTGTACCGAAATCCGCATCGCGTGCCCTCCCGTCCGCCGGTTGTCGCCTTACGGTAGGCCGGGCGAAACGCCAGGGACAAGAGGTGGAAGGCCTACGCCGATGCCGTCGCGGGACTCAGATCTGTTCGCTGATCAGGTCGTCGGGTCCCCAGTAGGCCCGCATGCTCGTGATCCGGCCCTGCTCGTCGAATTCCATGGCGTCGATGGCCGAGAGGGTCATGCGGTGGCCGCCGGCCTCGCCGACGAGGGTGAACGAGACGGCGGCGTGGTTGCCGACGATCCGGGCGGCGTGCAGCTCGGTCTTGCGTTCCATGGACTCCAGCGCCTGGTAGAGCTGGCCGATGGCCTCGTGCCCGTGGCGCGGGTCGCTGCCGATCGGGTCCTCGACGACGGCATCGGGTGCGTAGAGCGACAGGATTTCCGAGGTCGGACCGGTGGCCACCAACTGCACGTAGCGTTCGGCCGTTTCGCGGATCTGCTGCGCTGCCATGTGAACTCCCAAGAATTGAAACGTGTTCTAGTTGGCAGGGTAGCAGCATTCCACGGATCGGGGCGCCGGTTCGCGGGTCAGGTGCCGGTGGCTGCCGCGGGTGCGGTCTCGAGCCGGTCGGCCCCGCTGTAGATGTTCATCGTGTCGCCACGCAGGAAGCCGGCCAGGGTGAGGCCGTTGTCGGCGGCCAGGTCGACGGCCAGCGAACTGGGCGCCGAGACCGCGCCGAGCACCGGGATCCCCGCCATGACCGCCTTCTGGACGAGTTCGAACGAGGCCCGGCCACTGACGATCAGAAGGGTGTCGTGAGCCGGTACGCGCCCCTCGCGCAGCGCCCAGCCGATCACCTTGTCCACCGCGTTGTGCCGGCCGATGTCCTCCCGCACGGCCAGCACGGTGCCGTCGGGGGTGAACAGCCCGGCCGCGTGCAGTCCGCCGGTGGCGTCGAACACCGTTTGGCGCGAACGCAACTCATCCGGCAGGGCGGCCAGCAGCGCCGGATCGACGCGCGGTGACTCGGTCGGCAGCGGGAAGCGGCTGCGTGTGCGCACCTGATCCAGCGCGGTGGTGCCGCACAACCCGCACGAGCTGTTGGTCACGAACCCGCGGGGCTGGACCGCAACGGCCCGGCGCAGCTGGATATCGAGCACGTTGTAGGTGTTGCGACCTTCGTCGTCGGTCCCCGCGCAGTACCTCGCCGATACGATGTCGTCCGCCGACTCGATGATGTTCTCGCTGAACAGGAATCCGTGCAGCAGGTCGATGTCGTTGCCGGGGGTGCGCATGGTGACGGTCAGTGCCGTCCCGTCGACGCGCAGTTCCAGCGGCTCCTCCACGGCGAGCGTATCGGGCCGGGAGACGATACCCGCGGGCGTGATGCGCCGGGTGGGTCTGCGCGCGGTTACTCTGCTCACACGCTTCCTCGCAGTTCTGGTCGGTGCCGCCGCGCGGCCGGGCGGTCAGGCGGTGGTGTGGCGGTGCGGTTCCAGCCGGATCACGACCGCCTTGGAAACCGGGGTGTTGGAGCGCTCGGCGACGTGGTCGAGCGGGACCAGCGGGTTGGTTTCGGGGTAGTAGGCCGCGGCATTGCCGCGCGGCGTCGCGTAGCCGACGATCCGGAAACCGGTGACCCGGCGCTCGACCCCGTCGCTGAATTCGGAGATCAGATCCACGAGATCGCCGTCGGTGTAACCGAATTCGGCGATGTCGTCCGGATGCACCAGGACCACGCGCCGTGCGTTGTGGATGCCCCGATAACGGTCGTCGAGGCCGTATATCGTCGTGTTGTACTGGTCGTGGCTGCGCAGCGTCTGCAACAACAGCCGCCCCTGCGGGATCCGCGGCCAGTGCAGGTCGTTGACCGCGAAGTTGGCCTTCCCGGAGGCGGTGCGGAATTCGCGGTTGTCGCGGGGCGGATGCGGCAGCTGGAAACCGTTGCGACTGCGCACCTTCCGGTTGTAGTCGGCGCAGCCGGGCACCACCCGGGAGATGGCGTCGCGGATGTGGTCGTAGTCGCGGCGGAACCGCTCCCACGGCACGGGATGATCGGGGCCGAACAGCGCGAGTGCCAGCTCGCAGACGATCGCGACCTCACTGCGCAGATCGTCGCTCACCGGCTGCAGCCGTCCGGTGGACAGATGCACCATCGACATCGAATCCTCCACCGAAACCTGCTGTTTCGTCCCGTTCTGCAGATCGAGGTCGGTGCGGCCGAGGGTCGGCAGAATCAGTGCGGTACGGCCGTGCACGACATGGCTGCGGTTGAGTTTGGTCGAAATCTGCACGGTCAGCTCACAGGCGCGCAGAGCGGCCTCGGTGACCTCGGTATCCGGGGTCGCCGAGACGAAGTTGCCACCCATGCCGACGAACACCTTCGCGCGCCCGTCGCGCATGGCGCGGATGGAATCGACCGTGTCCCATCCGTGTTCGCGCGGTGCGGTGATGCCGAATTCGGAATCCAACGCGTCGAGGAAACTCGCGGGCATCTTCTCCCAGATGCCCATGGTCCGGTCGCCCTGCACATTGGAATGTCCGCGCACCGGGCACACCCCCGCGCCCGGTTTGCCGATCATGCCGCGCAGCAGCAGCAGATTCGTCGCCTCCTCGATGGTGGCGACGCCGTGGCGCTGCTGCGTCAGGCCCATGGCCCAGCAGATGATGGTGGACTTCGAGCGCGCCAGCAGCTCGGCGGTACGGTCGAGCTGTTCGCGGGTCAGGCCCGTCGCCTCGATGACCTCGTCGAGATCCACTGCGCGCATATGCTTTTCGTACTCGGCGAATCCGGCGGTGTGCGCGTCGACGAAGAGCCGGTCCACCACGGTGCCGGGGGCGCGATCCTCCGCGTCGAACAGCAGTTTCGCCAGGCCCTGGAACAGGGCCATATCGCCGCCGAGGCGAATCTGCAGGAAGTCGTCGGCGATGGTGACGCCGGTGGTGAAACCCTTCACCGTCTGCGGATCCCGGAAGCCGATCAGTCCGGTCTCCGGCAGCGGATTCACCGCGATCACCGTGGCGCCGTGCGCTTTCGCGGTACTCAGCGCCGAGAGCATGCGCGGATGGTTGGTGCCGGGGTTCTGCCCGGCCACGATGATCAGATCGGCCGCGGCGAAATCGTCGATCGACACCGACCCCTTGCCGATACCGATCGACCGGGTGAGCGCCGCACCGGAGGATTCGTGGCACATATTCGAACAGTCGGGCAGATTGTTCGTGCCGAAGCTGCGCACCAGCAGCTGATAGAGAAAGGCCGTCTCGTTGGCGGTGCGCCCGGAGGTGTAGAACACGGCCTCGTCCGGAGAGGACAGGGCGCGCAGGGTGTCCGCGATCAGTCGGTAGGCCTGCTCCCAGGCGATGGGGGAGTAGTGGGTGTCGCCGGGCCGCAACACCATCGGATGGGTCAGACGTCCCTGCTGTCCGAGCCAGTACCCGGTCTTGCCGGCGAGGTCGTCCACCGCGTGGGTGGCGAAGAATTCCGGCGTGACCGTGCGTAGTGTCGCCTCCTCGGCGACGGCCTTGGCGCCGTTCTCGCAGAATTCGGCCGGGCGGCGGTGGCCGGTGGGTTCGGGCCACGCGCAGCCGGGGCAGTCGAAACCGTGGCGCTGATTGACCCGGGCGAGGGTGCGGGCCGTGCGCACGATGCCCATCTCCTCGACGGCCCGGTCGAGGGCGACCGCGACGGCCGTGACGCCGGCGGCCTGCTCCTTCGGCGGGGTCACCGCCAGCTGGGCTTCGTCGATATCGCGAGTCGGCGGTTTGCGGTGCATAGCCCCATCGTCCTCCTGTGCGCGCGGGCGCCGTCTCCGGCCCGCCGATCGCGCGACATCGAGACCTCGAACGGGGCCGCGCGGCCGAGCCTACGGGGTATCGTGCCGACAGACCGTGCGGCGCCGTCGGGGATTTCGCGCACGACAGACGGTCTCGGTTCGCGCTGCGGCGCCTACGACGAGGACGGCATCATGCACGAGACGACGATCGGTGGGCCGCCCCGGCAGCGGGTGCGCCGTCGGGCCGGCACGGTAGTGGCGGGCGGCATCCTCGGGGCCGCGGCGGTGTTCGCGCTCGCGATCCCGCAGACGGCGAATGCCTCGGTGACCAGACTCGGCGCTACCCCCGACATGAACTTCGGTATCGCCACCAATTACGGCAGCGGATGCAGCTACACCCTGCAGGCGAACGTCACCGATCCGGTCGCGCCGGTCACCTTCTACGACAATGGCGCTCCGATCGACGTGGCGCCGCCCGGCGGTGCGTATGCGCTCATCACCTGGGTTCCGGCGGTCCCGGGGCGGCACACGCTCAGTGCGGTGCAAGCCGGCCAGCCCGCGCAGATGCCCGCGGCGACGCTCGATCTTCCGGTCGGCACCGGTATCCACCTCGGGTATGCCTGCCTGGTCGCCGGCGGTTAGAGCTCACCCCGGCGAGTGAACATCTCCCTCGCCCGGTAGTCCGGCGTCGGCGGCGAGGACGGCCAATGCCGGCTGCAGGGCGGTGCGCTGCGCAGCCGTCAAGGAGCCGGTGAATTCGCGGTCGAGCCGACGCGCCCGCTTCTCGGTCGCGGCGAGTAGCTCGCGCCCGTGGTCGGTGAGGGTGAGGATCTGGCGCCGGCGGTCGTCCGGATCCCGGTCGCGACGGACCGCTCCCAGGCGTTCGAGATGATCGGCCACTGCCACCACCAGGCTGGGCGCGACGCCCAAACTCCTCGATCGCCGCGGCGAAACGATCGGTCACGATCGCGCCCAGGGTGCCGAGGCGGAAGGCGATCGTCGCGGGAACGGCGGTCTTGACGTGCGTCACGCCGGTGGTGGCCGGGAGGAACGAGGCGGCCGCGCTACCGGTGCTGGGTGGTCGCGGGACTGGCTCAGATCGGCGATGCGATGGTCGGTGTGCGCCAACGGAATACGCCGATGGCGATCACCTGCGTCGGGTTGGCGGCGGTGCACCTGGGCACGGCGGCATGGCTGTTCGCGCGGTGAGCCGGCCATGCCGCCGTCGAGCTCAGCCGACCCTGCTCGGGAGCTCGGACCGCTCGAACGATCCTGTGCCACTTCCCGTTTCGGCCGCGTCGAGTTCGATGCCGTCGGTTCCGGCGCCTTCCGGTCGTAAGCCGAACAGTGCCGCCAGCACGGTCGCCGCACACGCCGCGGCGCCGACCCAGAACGCGATGGTGAACTGACTCTCCTGCGGCAGCGGCAGATGAGGTAGTAGTTTCGCGGTCAGCAGAGTGGTGATGATGGCGCTGGCCAGCGAGCTGCCGACGGTGCGGGAGATCGAATTGATGCCGTTGGCGATTCCGCTCTGGTGATGGGGGACGCTCGCCGCGATCAGCGCCGGCATCGCCGCGTAGGCGAAGCTGATCGCGACGCCGATCACCACGCTCGCCGCGATCACCGAGCCGGTCGCATCGTGTGCCACTGCCAGCCAGGCGAATCCGGCCGCGCCGATCGCTCCCGACAGGGCCAGCACGCGACGCCCGCCCAGCCGGCCGACCAGAATTCCGCCCGCGGGCGCGGCCAGCATCGACGACAGCGTCGCGGGCAGCAGGTACTCGACCGAGGCGCGCAGAATCGAGGCGCCGAATCCGTAACCGGCTACCCGCGAGGGCATCTGGGCCAGATACGACACGCCCATGAACTGCATGAACATCGCGAATCCGATGAACATGCCGGACAGATTGGTGAACAGCACCGGCCGGTGGGTGAACATCCGCAGATCGACCAGCGGAGTGCGCACCCGCCGCTCGGTCACCACCCAGGCCACCGCCAACGCGACCGCGCCGGCGAAGCAGGCGATCGTGGTCGCGGAGGTCCAACCCCATTCGTGCCCTTGGGAAATGGGCAGTAGCAGCAGGACCAGGAAGCCGCCGAGGGTGAGCGCGCCGGGGAGATCGACGCTGCCCGGATGCCGTTTACCCGTGGCCGGCACCGCCACCGCGGCCGCGGCCAGCGCCACCACCGACAGCACCGCGGTGAACCAGAACACGATGTGATAGTCCGGGTCGGCTCCCTTGGTCAGCAGACCGGTCGACACCAGGCCGAGGCCGCCGCCGAAGCCGAGCGTGCCGCTGACGATCGCCATCGCATGATGCAGCCGGCGCGCCGGAATCTCCTCGCGCAGCACGGCCAGGGCGAGCGGGAAGATCGCGGTCGCCACACCCTGCAGCACCCGGCCGACCAGCAGCACGCCCAGTGAATTCGCCAGCGCCGAGACGACGGAACCGGCCGTGGCCACCGCGAGCACGCCCAGCAGCGTCGGCTTCTTGCCGTAGAGGTCGCCGATGCGGCCCAGCAGCGGTGTGAACACCGCGGCCGACAGCAGCGTCGCAGTGGTCACCCAGCTCACCGATGTGGTCGAGACCTGCAGCTTCGTCGCGATCAGGCCCAGAATCGGCACGGCCTGGGTCTGCATGACCGTGACGATCATCGCCGCGAAGGCCAAAACGCCGGTCAGCAGCGAACCTCTGCGCTCCACATCCACCTCCAGAAGTTTGAAGACCTATATGTTTGAAGACCTCAAGTATTTAAGGAGTCGACGATAGCCGTTGTCAATCGTTTCGGTAGCATCGGAGCTATGTCACCGGACACAGCGCAGAGCCCGCTGGCATTGCTGATCGCGCGATTCGTCTCGGCCTACCTGCAGGATTTCCTGACCGCGGCCGAGGGACACGGGCTCACGCTGACCCAGGCGAAGCTGCTGCTGGCGCTCAACGAACCGCCCGCCGAACTGCCCATGCGGGTGCTGGCCGACCGGATGGCGTGTGATCCGTCGAATCTCACCGGTGTCGCCGACCGGATGGAAACGCGAGGGCTGGTCCGACGCACGGTGAATCCGGCGGACCGGCGCGTCAAATATCTCGTGTCCACCGATGCCGGCCGTGAGCTGGCCGCACAGATCCGCGGCTCGCAGGTGCGCGCGTACAAGGCGCTGGCCGAATTGGCGCCGGAGGACGAAGAGGTGCTGCGGGAACTACTGGAACGCCTGGTCCCGAAACTGGAGAACGCGGACTAGCGCCGCCGCGGCGCTGCCTCTCAGGAGGCGAATCGTCCGCTGCGCACAGCGCTGTCGCGGTGCTGCGGTGGGAAGCCCGGGCCCAGTCGCGCCGAGACGTCGCCGTGCCGCAGGGGTTCTCCGCACTGGGCGCACACCACTTCGGCGTGGGTGTCGTGACCGCAGGTGTCGTGGTGGACGACCACCGGCGGTCCGGCCTCCGGGGCTAGCCAGCGGTCACCCCAGCGCATCATGGCCGTGAGCACCGGGAAGAAATCGCGTCCCTTGTCGGTCAGCCGGTACTCGTAGCGGACCGGGCGATCCTGGTAGGGAACCTTCTCCAGCATCTGCTCCTCCACCAGCCGGGTCAGGCGTTGGGTGAGGACGTTGCGGCTCAGGCCCAGCGTGCGTTCGAAATCGTCGAAACGCGTTGTGCCGTAAAAGGCTTCGCGCAGCACCAGCGGCGTCCACCAGTCGCCGATCAGATCGACCGTGCGGGCGACCGAACAGGGCCAGGTGGCGAAGGTGGTGCGCTTCATGTCCCCACCGTATCGATCCGGGCCGGGACGTACTTGTGCCACGGGGTGCCGACCCATTCGTCGCGTTCGTCGAAGGCGGTCAGCTCGTTGGGCGCCGCCCCGCTGGTGAGGACCTCGTCCGCCTCGACGACGGACAGGCCCAGGCCGTTGGGCAGCGACAGATGTCCGCTGCGCATGCGATCGGTCGGTTCGACGGTCACCTGCGCACTGCCGTTGCGAGTCGTGAGCCGCACCTGGTCGCCGGAGGTCAGGCCCAATCGGAGAGCATCGGTGGTGCTGATGCGCAGGGCGCCGCCGGGATCGCGTTTGCGCCAGGCCGGATCGCGCATGATGGTGTTGGCGGTGAAGGCGCGCCGTTCCCCGGCGGCCAGGACGAACGGCCAGTCGCGGTCCTCGGCCGGTGCGGGGAGTGTGGCCAGCGCCGACAGCAGTTCCGGGACGGCGAGGCGGACGATGCCGCCGCGCAGCCGGTTCCAGGTCTCGCCGACCTCGTCGTCGGTGATCACCACGCCGTGCTCGCCGGTGAGGATCGCCTCGAACAGCCGCTCTCCCGCGGCGAGACCAGTGCCGTAGCCGGCTCGCTCGACGCCGGACGGGTTCTTCCGGGCGCAGGTGTACGCGGCGCCCCACAGCACCGCGGCGGCAGCGGCGCCGTCGGGCAGCGTCGGGCCGAGGGTGCGGTAGAGCAGGATCGGAGCCAGCTTCGCTTTCGCCGGATCGGCGAGGACGGCGAGAAATGCCATGGCGAAGGCCTCGCGGCCCTGATCGAGGGCCGTGCGCAGCGGCCGGTAATCGTCCTCGGTCAGGACGCCGGCCGCCTCGACCAGCCGGGCGTGGATCTCGGGTTCGGCGAGTACACCCGCCGGAGCGGGGAGCACCGGATGCCGCAGATGGAAGACGTTGCGGGGGAATTCGAAGTTGAAGAAGGTCGCCTCGTACTTCTCGAACTGGGTCGGCGCGGGCAGCACGTAGTCGGCCGCGCGGGCGGTTTCGGTCATCGCCACGTCGATGACGACCACCAGCTCCAGCGCCGCCAGCGCGGCGCGCATCCGGGCCGAATCCGCCAGTGAATGAACAGGATTGGCGCTCTCGATGAGCATCGCCCGATACCGGGCGGGATGGTCGGTCAGGATCTCCTCGGTGATCACATTGCACGGCACCAGCCCGCTGATGATGCGCGCGCCCACGACCGGGCTGCGCGGACCGGAGTCGGCGGGATGGCCACGATCGTGCCCGATCGCCGCCATTCCGGAGAAGGCGTACTGCGTACCGGATTTGCCGAGGTTTCCGGTGAGCAGCCAGAGCAGTTTCTCGACGTAGCTGACCAGGGTCGAGTGGCGGTTCATCTGCACGCCGAGGTCCTCGAGCGCGGCCACCGATTCCGCCGCGGCCAGGCGGTGGGTCGCCGCGGTGACCAGGTCGATCTCGACATCGGCCAGGGCGCAGTACTCGTCGATCGGCACCGTGCGCAGCACCGCCGCCACCTCGTCGAAACCTTCGGTGTGCGCGGCGAGCCAGTCGTGGTCGACCAGGTCGTCGCGAACCAGGATCGCCGCCATCGCCGCCAGCAGATAGATATCGGTCCCGGGCCGCAGTTGCAGATGGAAGTCCGCCAGTTCGGCGGTTTCGGTGCGGACCGGATCGAGCACGATGATCGAGCGCCGGGGATCGCGCGCGATCTCCTTCAACACCGAACGGGCGCGCGGGAAGCCGTGGGATTGATACGGGTTCTTGCCGATGAACAACGCCACCTCGGCATGTTCGACGTCCGAGCGGACCGGATGGCCGGTCATCCGCGCGCCGACCCAGAAATCGCCGGTCTTCTCCTGGGCCAGCGCGCTGGATCGATAACGCATGCCGTAGGCGGCCATGGTGGCCGGCGCGTAGGCGCCGCCGAGATGATTGCCCTGGCCGCCGCCCCCGTAGTAGAAGATCGACTCGCCGCCGTATTCGGCGCCGATCTCGCGCATGCGCGCGGAGATCTCCGAAATGGCGGTATCCCAATCGATTTCGGTGAACGAGCCGTCGGGGTTGCGGCGCAGCGGCGCGGTGAGGCGACCGGTGCGCCCGTTCTGGTACCGATCCAGCTGCAGGGCCTTGTTGCAGGTGTAGCCCGCCGAGGAGGGATGCAGCTTGTCGCCGCGAATCTTGTCGAAGCTGCGGCCGTCGGCGCCCAGCAGCACCTGGATGCCGCAGTTGCACTCGCACAGGATGCATGCCGTCGGATGCCATTCGGTCATAGAGGCAGCGTAGAAGAGTTAGTTCACAAGCGCTACCCACAAATCGGGCCGATGGTCGCCGCGCCGTGCCAGGCTTGGACAGGGGCCGATGAGTTTGTCCGTTCGGCGCCGTCGTACCGGTGAGAGAACGCAATCCCCATCCAGAGGAGCGAGCATGTCCTACACCTTCGAACCCGGAGACCCGTGCTGGATCGAACTGTTCACCGCCGACACCGATCGAGCCGTCGATTTCTACGGTGAGTTGTTCGGCTGGACCTCCGACAGCGATGAGCAGTACGGCGGTTACATCACCTTCCGCAAGGACGGCAATGCCGTCGCCGGCGGGATGCGCAACGACGGCTCGGACGGCGCACCCGATCAGTGGACCGTGTACTTGACCAGTGTCGACGTCCAAGCCACCGCCGCCTCCGCCGCCGACCACGGCGGCCGGGTCGTGGTGGAGCCGATGGCCGTCGGCGAGCTGGGCAGTATGGCCGTCCTCGCCGATCCGTCCGGTGCGGGAGTCGGTGCCTGGCAGCCCGGCGTCCACCACGGTTTCGGTTCCTTCGGCGTCGCCGGCGGCGGGAACTGGAGCGGGCACGTCGGGTACCCGTCGTGGTTCGAACTGCACACGCCGGCCTATGCCGACGCGCTGAAGTTCTACCGCGAGGTGTTCGGCTGGCGCGATCCCTTCACCGTCGGTGATTCGCCCGAGTTCCGGTACACGACAATCCATTCCGCCACGCCGATGCTGGGTGGTGTGATGGATTCGGCGGCGTACCTGCCCCCGGGATCGACCGGCGGGTGGCGGATCTACATCGGCGCCGAGGACGTCGACGCCACGGTGAAGCAGGTGCTGAGTCTGGGGGGTTCGGTCGAATCCGAGCCCGAGAATACGCCGTACGGGCGGTTGGCCGCGCTCCGCGATCCGAGCGGAATCGCGTTCAGCGTCGGCGGTAACGCGTCCTGATATGTCATTACCCGGCCGGTAATCGCGCCGGGGGAATGGTCATCGCTACCGTCGAGGTTGTCCCGAGCGGTCGGGAACGCGGAACGAATGTGGGAGCGATGATGTCGGACGAACGGGCGCTGGTGATCGGCGGCGGTGGGGTGGCGGGAATCGCCTGGGCGAACGGCGTGATCGCCGGATTGGCCGATGCGGGCATCGATCTCACCGCCGCCGATCTGTACCTCGGCACGTCGGCGGGCGCCAACGTGGCGGCACAGCTGACCAGCGGGCTGACCACGGAGGAGCTGTTCCGCCGCCAGATCGACCCCACGGTGCAGAGCGCCGAGATCGTGCCGGAGGGCAATCCGCTCGAGGGCGTGTGGGACACGATCAACCGGATCATCACCGAGAGCGGCGGGGATATGGCGGTGGCGCGGCGGCGACTCGGCAACCTCGCCCTGGCGACCGAGACGGTGCCGGAGTCTGCCCGGCGCGCGGTGATCGAATCGCGGTTGCCGGTGCACGAATGGCCTCGGCAGCGGCTGCTGATCACCGCCGTCGACGCCGGCACGGGTGAACCGCGCGTGTTCGATCGCGACTCCGGGGTCGCGCTGGTCGACGCGGTGACCGCGAGTTCGGCGGTGCCGCTGGTCTGGCCGCCGCACACCGTCGACGGCGTGCGCTATACCGACGGCGGCGTGCGGACCAGTGTCAATGCCGATCTGGCGGCCGGATTCGGTCGGGTGCTGATCATCGCGCCGCTGCCCGATCCGGCGCTGGAAGGTGAGATCGCGGGCCTGATCGAACGGGGTGCGCGAGTGGAATCGATCGCCCCCGACGAGGCCGCGATCGCCGCCTTCGGGGCGAATCCGCTCGACACCGCCTCTCGTGTGCCGTCGGCGCATGCCGGTCGGGTGCAGGGCAAGTCGGCGGCGGCGCGGATCGCCGAGCTCTGGAGCTAGGCGGCGTCAGGCTCGGCTGGCCGCGAGCACTTCCCGCGCGGACGGAAGGGCGGCGGCTCGGTCGCTGTCGACCAGGCCGATCCGGGTCCGGCGGTCCAGCAGGTCGGCTTCGTCCAGCGCGCCTTCGTGGGTTGTCGCAAAGGCGAATTCGGCACGCAGCACGTCGATACCGGGTGCGACCGGTTCGGCGAGGCGCGGATCGCGCTGCGCCGCGGCGAGTACCTGTGTGGCCTGATCTCCGTAACGCTCGACCAGCACCGGTGGCGCCGCGATCCGGTCCCGCGCGCGCCCGGATACCGCTCCCACCAACGGGATTCGCTTGGTCCGGCAGGGCGCTGCGGTCAGGCCGGCGGCGGCCACGGCGGCGTCGACCGCGTCCTCGGCCATCTGCCGGTAGGTGGTCAGCTTGCCGCCGACGACGGTGATCGGGCCGCCGGGGGAGTGCAGGACCGCGTGTTCGCGGGAGATGTCGGCGGTGGCGTCGTCGGCGGTGCGCAGCAGTGGCCGCAGGCCCGCGAAGGATCCGCGGATATCGCTGCGCCGCAACGGTTCCCGGAGCACGGTGTTCACGGTGTCGAGCAGGAAATCGATCTCGGAGTCGGTGGGCTTCGGTTCGTCCGGAACCGGGCCGGGTGCGTCCTCGTCGGTCAGCCCCAGATACACGCGGCCGTGTGCGGCCGGGAAGGCGAAGACGAAGCGGCTGGTGCTGCCCGGAATCGGCACGGTCAGCGAGGCGGTGAGACCGCCGAAGGCCGCGGCGTCGAAGACCAGGTGGGTGCCGCGGCTGGGCCGCAACTCGATACTCGGATCGACCCGGTCGGCCCACACCCCGGCCGCGTTGATCACCGAACGTGCTCGTACGGACAGGGTTTCACCGGTCAGCACATCGTGCAGCACCGCCGAGTCGCCGCTCACCCGCTCGGCGCGGACGCGGGTGAGCACGGTCGCGCCGTGCGCCGCGGCGGTGCGCGCGATCGTCACCACCAACCGGGCGTCGTCGACGAGCTGACCGTCCCAGGCCGTCATCCCGCCGCGCAGTCCGGCGCGGCGCAGTGTCGGCGCCAGCCGCAGCGCTTCGGCCGCGGCGACCCGGCGCGATCGCGGCAACACCTCCGGAGAGGTTCCGGCGCTGCGCCGCAGCACATCTCCGGCCAGGAAGCCCGCGCGGACCAGCAGTCGCTGTGGCACGGAACCGCCGGCGAACGCCGGGACGAGCTGGGGAATCGAGCGAGTCAGATGGGGTGCGGTGGTGGTGAGCAGGATGTCGCGTTCGACCGCGCTCTCGTGGGCGATACCGACCCCGCCGGAGGCCAGATACCGCAATCCGCCGTGGACGAGTTTCGAACTCCATCGGCTGGTTCCGAACGCCAGATCGTGCGCCTCCACCAGAACGGTCCGCAATCCGCGCGCCGCCGCGTCCAATGCCACGCCCGCCCCGGTGACACCGCCGCCGACGACCAGGACGTCGATGCGGTCCGCATCGCCGAGCGCCCGCAGTTCGCGGCCGCGGCGGGCGGCGTTGAGTGCCGAATCTCCCGCGGTGCCGCCGAACCCGTGGCCCGCGGCCGGTGTGCTCTCGTCGAGCATGCGCTGTCTCGCTCTCTGTTCTCGGACTGATCGGTATCGGGGCGGCTAATCGGTATCGGGGCGCAGGTACCGGTCGACGACGCGGGCGAGCTCGACATCGAGTCCGGCGTCGTCGAGCAGATGGCTGACCGTGCCGGCCGACTGCACGGTGGACTGACCGATCAGCAGCAGCATGGTTGCCAGATGATCGGGATCGCCGGCGCGGATGGAACCGTCGCGCTGTCCCTCGCGGACGGCGCTGGAGAACACCTGGATCAATTGCCGCTGATTGCGGCCGAGCCGGCCGAACACATAGGTCAGCATCAGATCGGTGTCGATGCGGAAGATCTTGGCGAACAACGGGTTCGACCTGATCTCGGCCGCACCCGAGACGATGCCCTCCACCAGGCGCGCACGCGCCGGACCATCGATGGGAATGCTGGCTGCCACGATCTCGCTCAGCTCCCGGACCAGCAACTCGGCGATCAGCGACCGGGTATCGGGCCAGCGCCGGTACACCGTGGGGCGACTGACGCCGGCGCGCCGGGCGACTTCGCTCAGCGTGGTCCGGCGCACGCCGAATTCCTCGACACAGGCGCGTCCCGCCGCCAGGATCGCCAAGTCGATAGCCGACAGCTCGCCGTCGGGGCCGGGGGGTTCGTTCGGATCCATCAACAACTCACCATCGGTCTGTGTTCGTCACTGCGATTCGCGTTCGTTACTGCTTGACAGTCTATGTCAGACTGTAACGCATGGTCGATACGCGACAGGACACATCCGCGACAGAATCGGAAAACTCGACACCGGGCGAGTCGTCCGATCGCCCGAGTATGGTGTGGGACGCCTGGGGCATCGCCTCGGCTCATGCGCCGCTCTCGGACCGGATCCGGACCCTGGTGGCGCAGGTCTTCGGAGTGTCCGGGGAACCGGTGGCCCGTCGTGATGAGGGCGACGTGCCACTGCGGGAATCCGGCTTGACGGCCGCGCATCGCGCGGGGCTGTCGGCGGTGGTCGGCGCGGATCAGGTGTCGGCCGACCACCGCGACCGGCTGCTGCACGCGGGCGGCAAGAGTACGCCCGACCTGCTGCGCCGCCGCGCCGAAGCGCCGCAGGACGCACCCGATGCCGTCGTCTTCCCGGCCGATCACGACCAGGTCCTGTCCGTGCTCACCTACTGCGCCGAACAGTCGATCGCCGTCGTGCCCTTCGGTGGCGGCACCAGCGTGGTGGGCGGAGTGGATCCCGCCCGCGGCCGCTTCGACACCGTGATCGCCCTGGATCTGCGGCGACTCGACGGGCTGTCCGACGTCGACCCGGTGAGCGGCACCGCGACCCTGGGCGCCGGACTGACCGGGCCGCAGGCGGAGAAACTACTTGCCGCCCACGGACTTTCGCTGGGGCATTTCCCGCAGAGTTTCGAATACGCCAGCATCGGCGGCTTCGCGGCCACCCGATCCTCGGGTCAGGCCTCGGCCGGCTACGGCCGCTTCGACGACATGATCATGCGCCTGAAGATCGCAACCCCCACGGGCACAGTCGATCTCGGCCGCGCCCCCGCCTCGGCCGCCGGACCGGATCTGCGCGAGCTGTTCGCCGGATCCGAGGGCACGCTCGGCGTCATCACCGAGGTGACGCTGCGGGTGCACCCGATTCCGGAGACCACCGCGTATCAGGCGTGGTCGTTCCCGGACTTCGCCACCGGCGCCGCCGCGCTGCGCACCGTGGTGCAGAACGGCGCGGCGCCGACCGTGCTGCGATTGTCCGACGAAGCCGAGACCGGGCTCAACCTGGCCCGTTCCGGCGATATCGGCGGCGCGCCGGTCAGCGGCTGCCTGGCCGTCACCACGTTCGAGGGCACCCGAGCCCACGTGGCCGCGCGCAGCGCCGAGGCTTCGGCCCTGCTCGCCGCCGCGGGCGGCACCTCACTCGGTGAACAACCGGCGCGGGAATGGGAGCACGGCCGTTTCGGCGCCCCTTATCTGCGTGATGCGCTGCTGGATATCGGCGTCCTGTGCGAAACCCTCGAGACGGCGACCGACTGGTCGAATGTCGAGCGGCTCAAGGCGGCGGTCACCACCGCGCTCACCGAATCGCTCGGCGCGCAGGGCACTCCCGCGCTGGTGATGTGCCATATCTCGCATACCTACCCGACCGGCGCCTCGCTGTACTTCACCGTCGTCGCCAAGCAGGCCGACGATCCGTCGGCACAATGGGCGCAGGCCAAACGCGCCGTCGGCGACGCCATCGCCGGACACGGAGGGACCATCACCCATCACCATGCCGTCGGCACCGACCACCGGCCGTGGATGACCGCCGAGATCGGCGACCTGGGCGCGCGCATCCTGCGAGCGGTCAAGGATGCCGTCGACCCGGCGGGAATCCTCAACCCGGGCAAGCTGATTCCGTGACCGCCATCCGATCGGTCGCGCTGGTGACCAACCCGCACTCCGGCCACGGCCGGGGACTGGCGGCCGCCGCCGCGGCCACCGCCCGCTTCGCCGAGCGTAGGGTGCGGGTGCGCGAGATCCGCGGTGCCGACGCGGCCGAAACCGTTCGCCTGGTCCGGGATTCGGTGCGCGGGCCGGAGCGCCCCGACGCCGTCGTCTGCGCGGGCGGTGACGGACTGGTCTGCGTCACGCTGCAGGCCATCGCCTCGACCGGGGTGCCGCTGGGGCTGCTGCCCGGCGGGACCGGTAACGACCTGGCCCGGGAGCTGGGAGTACCCGACGACGATCCGCGGGCCGCAGCCGACATCGTGCTCGGCGGTCGCGTGCGCACCATCGACCTCGGCGCGATCGAATCCACGCCCGATCCCGAGCACGCGCAGGGCTGGGCGGCCGGAATCGAACCCGCCGTCGCCCATCGGCCCATGCGATTCGCCACCGTCGCCGGCACCGGCTTCGACGCGCGAGTGACCTTGCGCGCCAACCGTATGCGTCGTCCGAAGGGCTCGCTGCGGTACTCCTTCGCCGCGGTTCCGGAACTGCTCGGTCAGCTCGGCGTGCCCTACCGCATCGAATTGTCCGGCGAGCCGGACGGAGCCGGTGATCGCGTCGTCGAGACCGAGGCCGTCATGGTGGCGGTCGGCAATACCCGGACCTACGGCGGCGGCATGCTCATCTGCCCCGACGCCATCGTCGACGACGGCCTGCTCGACCTGACCGTGGTCGGCGCGATGTCGCGACTGGAGATGGTCCGCCTGCTCCCGGCCCTGGCCGCCGGCAAGCGCATCGACCATCCCGCGGTCGGGCACTACCGGGCCCGCACCATCACCCTGACCGCCGCGGTACCGGCGACCGCCGACGGCGACCCGGCGGGACTGCTCCCGGCGACCTTCCGCGCCGAACCCGGAGCACTGGCGATCCTCGTGCCGTGATCCGCCGTCCACCCGCTCGGCGCGGCCTCCGCATCCTCGTGGCGAATCTGCGAGCATGCTGAGTGGCAAACCCGCACCTGCACAACGGATTCGGGCAAAAGCTGAGAATTGCATATGGATTGGTGTATTGCGCCGATCCGGGCGGTAGTCTCGAAGACGTGGGCGGGGTTTTCGGTGTCCCTCATCCGCCGAAAACCCCGCCCTACATCTTTCTCCGGTCGGCCCGCCTCTTTCGCTGCGCGGCGCGACCCGGCCCGCACGTCCGGCGCTCGAGTGGCGGGGTCTCAGGGGTGTGGCGGGGCCGTGTCGAGTCCTCCTGCTCAACTCCGTAGAATCGCACGGTGACCAGCGCAGCCCCTGATAACTCGCGAAATCGTGCCGACGCCCTCCCCAAGAGCTGGAACCCCAGCGATGTAGAGGCCGACCTGTACGAGCGCTGGGTAGCGGCCGGTTACTTCACCGCCGACCCGGCCAGCGACAAGCCGCCCTATTCGATCGTGCTGCCGCCGCCGAACGTCACCGGCAACCTGCACATGGGCCACGCCTTCGACCACACCCTGATGGACCTGCTCACCCGCCGCAAGCGGATGCAGGGCTACGAGGTGCTGTGGCTGCCCGGTATGGACCACGCCGGCATCGCCACCCAGACCGTGGTCGAGAAGCAGCTCGCCGTCGACGGCAAGACCAAGGAAGACTTCGGCCGCGAACTGTTCGTCGACAAGGTCTGGGACTGGAAGCGTGAATCCGGCGGAGCCATCCAGGGCCAGATGCGCCGCCTCGGCGACGGCGTCGACTGGAGCCGCGACCGCTTCACCATGGACGAGGGCCTGTCCCGCGCGGTGCAGACCATCTTCAAACGCCTCTACGACGCCGGGCTGATCTACCGCGCCGAGCGCCTGGTGAACTGGTCGCCCTCGCTCGAGACCGCCATCTCCGACGTCGAGGTGAAATACGAGGACGTCGAGGGTGAGCTCGTCTCGCTGCGCTACGGCTCGCTGAACGACGACGAACCGCACGTCATCGTGGCCACCACCCGCGTGGAGACCATGCTCGGCGATACCGCGGTGGCGGTGCACCCCGAGGACGAGCGGTACAAGGCGCTGATCGGCACCACCGTCTACCACCCGATCACCGGCCACCAGATCCCGATCGTCGCCGACGACTACGTCGACCCCGAATTCGGTTCCGGCGCAGTGAAGATCACCCCCGCGCACGACCCCAACGACTTCGAGATCGGCCTGCGGCACAACCTGCCGATGCCGACCATCATGGACAAGACCGGCAAGATCGCCGACACCGGAACCGAATTCGACGGAATGGACCGGTTCGAGGCGCGCGTCAAGATCCGCGAGCGGCTGGCCGGCGAGGGGCGCATCGTCGCCGAGAAGCGCCCGTACGTGCACAGCGTCGGCCACTCCGAACGCTCCGGCGAACCGATCGAACCGCGGCTGTCGATGCAGTGGTGGGTGAAGGTCGAATCACTGGCCAAGGCCGCCGGTGACGCCGTGCGCAACGGCGCGGTGACGATCTACCCGGCCAGCCAGGAACCGCGCTGGTTCGAATGGGTCGACAACATGCACGACTGGTGCATCTCGCGGCAGCTGTGGTGGGGCCACCGCATCCCGATCTGGTACGGCCCCGAGGGCGAGATCGCGTGCGTCGGCCCCGACGAACAGGCGCCCGAGGGCTGGGTGCAGGACCCCGACGTCCTCGACACCTGGTTCTCCTCCGGCCTGTGGCCCTTCTCCACCATGGGCTGGCCGGACGCCACCCCGGAACTGTCGAAGTTCTATCCCACCAGCGTGCTCGTGACCGGCTACGACATCCTGTTCTTCTGGGTGGCCCGGATGATGATGTTCGGCATGTTCGTCTCCGACGACCCGGTCATCGCCACCGGAAAGGACTCCGGCCGGCAGCAGGTTCCGTTCGACGACGTCTTCCTGCACGGCCTCATCCGTGACGAATTCGGCCGCAAATACTCCAAGTCCAAGGGCATCGGCGTCGACCCGCTGCTGTGGATCGACGAATACGGTGCCGACGCAACGCGTTTCACCCTCGCCCGGGGTGCGCAGCCGGGCAGCGACCTGTCGGTGGGGCCGCCGCACGTGCAGGCTTCGCGCAACTTCATCACGAAGCTGTTCAACGCCAGCAAGTTCGCGCTCATGAACGGTGCCGCGCCGGGTGACCTGCCCCAACGCGCCACCCTCACCGACACCGACCGTTGGATCCTCGACCGGCTCGACGAGGTGCGCGCCGAGGTGGACGGCGCCTTCGACCGCTACGAATTCGGCAAGGCCTGTGAGGCGCTGTACCACTTCGCCTGGGACGAACTGTGCGACTGGTACCTCGAATTGGCGAAGGTGCAGTTCGCCGAGTCGGAGGAGCGGGCCGCGAGCACGCGCATCGTCCTCGGCAACGTGCTGGATTCGGTGCTGCGCCTGCTGCACCCGGCCATCCCGTTCGTCACCGAAACGCTGTGGCAGGCCCTCACCGAGGCCGGTGCGGACGACTCCCTGGTGATCGCCGCGTGGCCGCAGCCCTCGGGGGTCGCCACCGATACCGTTGCGGCACAGCGCATCGCGGATCTGCAGAAGCTCGTCACCGAGATCCGCCGGTTCCGCAGCGATCAGGGGCTGACCGACAAGCAGAAGGTCGCCGCGAAACTGATCGGCATCGATACCGCCGACCTCACCGGGCTGCACGCCGAAATCGCCAGCCTGGCCCGGCTCACCGCACCGGACGCCGATTTCTCCGCGACCGCCGCGGTCGAGGTGCGCCTGTCCGGTGCCACCGTCACCGTCGAACTGGACACTTCCGGCACGGTCGACCTCGACGCCGAACGCCGCCGGCTGGAGAAGGATCTCGCGGCCGCGCAGAAGGACCTCGCCGCCACCACCGCCAAACTCGGCAACGAGGCCTTCCTGGCCAAGGCGCCCGACGAGGTGGTCGCCAAGATTCGCACCCGCCGCGAGGTCGCCGAATCCGAGGTGACCCGGATCGGGGCGCGGCTGGCCCAGATCACGGAGTCGGTGGCGAAGAAGTGATCGGCGGCGAAGGTTTCGACCACGAACCGCTCGCCGGCGGTGCGGACCGGCTGCGCACCGGTCCCTCGCCGGTCGACCTCGCCGAAATGGCGCTGGTCGAGGCCGAACTCGACCAGCGCTGGGGCGAGACCAAGATCGAGCCGTCGCTGACCCGGATCGCGACCCTGATGGATCTGCTCGGTTCCCCGCAGCAGAGCTATCCCGCCATCCACATCGCCGGTACCAACGGCAAGACCTCGGTTACCCGCATGGTCGACGCGCTGCTCACCGCGCTGCACCGGCGCACCGGCCGGTTCACCAGCCCGCATCTGCAACTGGCGACCGAACGCATCGCCATCGACAACGCGCCGATCACCCCGGCCCGCTACGTCGAGATCTATCGGGAACTGCTGCCCTACGTCGAGATGATCGACGCGCGCTCGACCGACGGCACCCTCGGCGACGGACCGGGACCCCGGATGAGCAAATTCGAGGTCCTGGTGGCGATGGCGTACGCCGCGTTCGCCGAGGCGCCGGTCGATGTCGCGGTCGTCGAGACCGGGATGGGCGGCACCTGGGACGCGACCAACGTCATCGACGGGCAGGTCGCGGTGATCACGCCGATCGGCTTGGACCACACCGACTATCTGGGCCCGGATCTGGCGTCGATCGCCGGAGAGAAGGCCGGGATCATCAAGAAGTCGCCGCAGGACCTGCTGATTCCGCGCGACACCGTCGCCATCATCGCCGAACAGGAACCCGAGGCGATGGAGGTGCTGCTGCGGCGCGCGGTGGACGCCGACGCCGCGGTCGCCCGTGCCGGTTCCGAGTTCCGGGTGCTGTCGCGACGCGTCGCGATCGGCGGTCAGGTCCTGGAGATCCAGGGGCTCGGTGGGGTCTACGACGAGATCTTCCTGCCGCTGCACGGTGAACACCAGGCGCACAACGCGGCGCTCGCGCTGGCCGCGGTCGAGGCGTTCTTCGGCGCCGGCGCGCAGAAGCAGCTCGATATCGACGCGGTGCGAGCGGGATTCGCCGCGGCGGCCAGCCCGGGCCGGATGGAACGGATGCGCAGCGCGCCCACCATTTTCATCGACGCCGCGCACAACCCCGCCGGCGCGCGGGCGCTGGCCGCGACACTCACCGAGGAATTCGACTTTCGCAAGTTGGTGGGGGTGGTCGCGGTGCTCTCCGACAAGGACGCGGCCGGCATCCTCGCCGCGCTGGAGCCGGTGCTGGACGAGGTCGTCGTCACCACCAACGGCTCACCGCGGGCGCTCGGCGTCGACGAACTCGCCGACCTGGCCGTCCAGCGGTTCGGCGACGAGCGAGTCGTCACCGCGAACAGCCTCGCCGATGCGGTCGAAACCGCCATCGCCATCGCCGAGGAAGCGGGAGGCGCCGGCGAACCGGTATCCGGCGCGGGCATCGTGGTCACCGGCTCGGTGGTCACCGCGGGCGCGGCGCGCTCGCTGTTCGGGAAGGACCCCGCGTGAAGCAGCGGGCCGGAGGCGGTGGGAAGCTGGGTGCCGAGGGCATCGGCGGGCCGGCGCGGAGGAGGCAACGTGGGTAGCGAGGACGATGTGCGCGGCGAGGCCGGCGCACCGAAGCCGGGTGTACCCGCGCCCGCGACCGACCCGTGGAAGGGTTTTCGCGGCGTGATGGCCGGCGCGCTGGTACTCGAGGCCATCACCGTGCTGCTGGCGCTGCCGGTGGTCGGGGCCGTCGGCGGCGGACTCAGCTGGTGGTCGGTGACCTATCTGGTCGGTCTGGCCGTCCTGATGTTCGTCGGCTCCGGCATGCAGCGCCGTTCCTGGGCCGTGCCGTTCAATCTCGGCCTGCAGGTGCTGGTGCTGGCCGGTGGGTTCATCCATCTGTCGATCGGCATCATCGGCGTCGTGTTCGCGGCGGTGTGGGCATTCATTCTGGTGCTGCGCTCCGACGTCAAACGCCGCATGGACCAGGGTCTGCTGCCGAGCCAGCGAATGCAGGGCTCATCCTGACGGCTCGGTTCGGAATCCGGTGGCAGCGACGGTTAGAGTGTCGCCGTGACTGAGCAGACGTTGGTACTCATCAAGCCGGACGGCGTGGCCCGAGGCCTGGTTGGTGAGATCATCACCCGCATCGAACGCAAAGGCCTGAAGATCGCGGCCCTCAAGCTCGAGCAGGTTTCCGAGGAACTTGCCGCCGCCCACTACGCCGAACACGCCGACAAGCCGTTCTACGGCTCGCTGATCGAATTCATCACCTCCGGCCCGGTCGTCGCGGCCGTTCTCGAGGGTCCGCGCGCCATCGCCGCCTTCCGCCAGCTCGCCGGTGGCACCGACCCCGTCGAGAAGGCCGTCCCCGGCAGCATCCGCGGCGACTACGCCCTGGAAACCCAGTTCAACCTCGTGCACGGCTCCGATTCCCCCGAATCCGCGAAGCGCGAGATCGCGCTCTGGTTCTGAGCTCTGCCCTTCGGCCTCCAGGGCTCGCCGTCCGGGTACCGCTGCTTGCGCCTTCGTCGCGTACGCAGCGGTACCCGAACGCCACCGTGATCATTTGCTCGTGGGTCGCGGCGACACTCCAGCGGATGATCCGCATCCGCCGGAAAAGACCTACTCAGGTGTAGGAAAGTCTCCCCGGTCGGGCCACGGAAACGGTGCGGGCACGCTCCGATGACGTACCAGTGGGTCGCTGTGTGGGATACTGGAAGCGGATGTGATCGACGCCCGCCTATCGGGGCAGGTGGCGAACGCAACCGAATGGCACCGCGGCTCGACGCCGATCATCGCTGCCCCGGACGGTTCCAAGACTCGGCTGTTCGGCGGCACGCTGGATGAGCGCTCGAGCTCAGGTGTGAAAGCCAACAGCCAGGCGCCGCGTGACCAGTTAGCCCGAACGACGTACGACAGGTGATAACCGGGCACGCGGGGCGAGACCATCAGACCTTGCGCCACAGGCGTGAGGCGAACGGACAGCGCCCCCGCGTCGGCCGCGTCACTCTCGTACGAGTGGGACGCGCCCGGGGGCCCGAGGAGATTTCGTGGCCGATCAAGAGCCGCAAGGAACGTCGCAGAGCAATGGTGATTCCACCTCTACCGAGGTGGCCGGGGTAGGGGAGGCAGCGCAGTTGCCCGAACGTATCCGGGTGCACGCGCTGGCGAAACTTCTGGGTACCACCAGCAAACGCATCCTTGCCCATCTGACCGAACTGGGCGCCGAAGCTCGCAGCGCCCAATCCAGCCTGGACCGGACCGTCGCCGAATCCGTGCGCGACGCGCTCGTTCCGCCACAGGCCGGCACCGAGCAACCGGTGGCCGAGCCCGCGACGGAACAGGCCGAGACGCCTGCTCCGGCGCCCGCCGAGAGTGCGTCTCCGGCGACCACATCCACCGCCGCGGCCGATACCGCGCAGACCGCCACCGCGCCGGAGACGGCCGGCGAACCCGAGCCGAGCGAGTCCGGCGCATCCACCGCGGTCGCCGAAACCGAGGTCACCGGTACCGCGCAGGCCGCGGACGTCGTCGAGGCCGCCGGCACTGCGAACCCGGCAGTGATATCGGAATCGCCGGTAGCGACAGAGTCGCCGGCGGCATCCGGCGAGCCCGAATCGGCGCCGCACACGTCGCTGTTCACCAGCCCGTTCCAGCAGTCCGCCGCGCAGCGCGAGGAGCCGGTCGTCTTCGAGCCGGCGAGTATCGCGGCCGCGCCGCTGTTCCTGCCGCCGGATGCCGCGGCCGCCGAGGAGATGCGCCGCCGCCGGCGTGCCGAGCGCGAGGCCGAGGCCGCCGAAAAGGCCGCTGAGAAGGCTGAAAAGGCCGCGGAGAAGGCTGAAAAGGCCGCGGAGAAGGCCACCGAAAAGGTCGCCGAACCCGCGCCGGAGAAAGCACCCGCGGAGTCCGAGACCGTCGCGGCAGCAGAGACCGAGACCGAATCCGGCGACTGGGACGACGAGCAGTCGCGCGACGAGCAGGAGGACGGTGGTCGTTCGCGTCGCCGCCGCCGGGGCCGCCGCGGTCGCGGCCGGGGCCGGGGTGAGCAGCACGCCGATCACGAGTCCGACGACGACTCCGACGACGAGGACATCGAGGCGCACGCCGACGCCGACGAATCCGCCGAGGACAACGCTGCCGAGCAGACCGGCGAGGAGAGCGACGACGACTCGGGTTCGACGCCGGAGGGTTCCACCCGCCGTCGCCGCCGTCGCCGTCGCCGCAAGGCCGGTGAGGACAACGAATCCGAGCCCGCCGACGACGATCCGCCGAACACCGTCGTGCACGAGCGGGAACCGCGTAACAAGCGCCGCACGGTAGACGAGGTGCAGGGCATCAGCGGGTCGACCCGGCTGGAGGCCAAGCGGCAGCGTCGTCGCGACGGTCGCGAGGCCGGTCGCCGCCGCCCGCCGATCCTCACCGAATCGGAATTCCTGGCCCGCCGCGAGGCGGTCGACCGGGTCATGGTGGTCCGCGAGAAGTCGTTCCCGGCCGGCGAACATTCGCATGTCGGTGCGACCACGCAGGTGGCCGTGCTCGAGGACAACATCCTGGTCGAGCACTTCGTCACCAACACCGGCACCGCGTCCATGGTCGGCAACGTCTACCTGGGCAAGGTGCAGAACGTGCTGCCCAGCATGGAGGCGGCGTTCGTCGACATCGGCCGCGGCCGCAACGGCGTGCTCTACGCCGGTGAGGTGAACTGGGAGGCCGCCGGGCTCGGCGGCAAGGAACGCAAGATCGAGCAGGCCCTCAAACCCGGCGACACCGTCCTGGTGCAGGTCAGCAAGGATCCGGTCGGGCACAAGGGCGCCCGGCTGACCACGCAGATCAGCCTGGCCGGTCGCTTCCTGGTCTATGTCCCGGGCGGGACCTCGACCGGTATCAGCCGCAAACTGCCCGATACCGAACGCAAGCGGCTCAAGGAGATCCTGCGCGATATCGTCCCGCAGGACGCCGGAGTGATCATCCGCACCGCGTCCGAGGGTGTGAGCGAGACCGAGCTGGCCCGCGACGTCGAGCGGCTGCAGGCCACCTGGAAGACCATCGAGAAGCAGGCCGAGAACGGGTCGGGCGCGCCGAAGACCCTGTACGAAGAGCCGGACCTGCTGGTGAAGGTCGTCCGGGACCTGTTCAACGAGGACTTCTCCAAGCTGGTCATCGAGGGCGACCGGGCGTGGACGACGGTCGAGAACTACGTCCGCACCGTCGCACCGGACATGCTGGCCCGGGTCGAGCGCTACGAGAACAACGGCGTCGACGTCTTCGGCAGCCTGCGCATCGACGAGCAGCTGGCGAAGGCTCTCGATCGCAAGGTGTGGCTGCCCTCCGGCGGCACCCTGGTCATCGACCGCACCGAGGCGATGACCGTGATCGACGTCAACACCGGCAAGTTCACCGGATCCGGCGGCAGCAACCTGGAAGAGACGGTCACCCGAAACAATCTGGAGGCCGCCGAGGAGATCGTGCGCCAGATGCGGTTGCGCGATATCGGCGGCATGATCGTCGTCGACTTCATCGATATGGTGCTGGAATCCAACCGGGATCTGGTGCTGCGCCGGCTGACCGAGGCGCTCGGGCGCGATCGCACCCGCCATCAGGTGTCGGAGGTCACCTCGCTCGGCCTGGTCCAGATGACCCGCAAGAAGCTGGGCACCGGACTGGTCGAGGCGTTCTCCACCACCTGTGAGCACTGCCACGGCCGCGGCATCATCGTGCACAACTATCCGGTCGAGACCGCCCCCGCCGAAGAGGGGTCCGGCCGCCGCGAAGGCCGTCGCCGTCGCAAGGACAAGGACCGCGACAAGGACACCAAGCAGACGAGCATCGCCGCGACGGACACCGCGGATGCGCATCCCGAGGAGGATGCGGCCGCCAAGCGCGCTCATCCGGTGGCGCTCGCGATGGCCGCGCATCACACCGACGAGGAGGTGGCCGAGGCCGGTGCGCCGGTCGAGGCGAAGGTCGAATCGCGGCCGCAGGCCAAGGATTCACGGGGTTCGCGCCGGGGACGCGGACGGGCCGCGGCGGCCGAGGTCGCCGAATCCGCCGAAGTCGAGTCCGTCGCAGCGGAAGCGGCCGAACCTGTGGCCGCCGAACGTGACGGCACCGAGCCGGTGGCGGCCGAACCTGCTGTTGCCGAGCCGGTCGCGGAGCCCGAGCGGCCCGTGGTGTCAGGCCGGGTCGGAGCACAGTCGGCGCCGGCCGAGCCCGCGGTTACTCCGGCACCGGCCGAGGAGAAGCCCGCCGAGCAGGCTCCGGAAACGGGTGCCCGTCGTGGCCGTCGCCGGGTGGCGCGCACCGCGTCGGCTCCGTCGACCGACAGCCGGGGCGCGGTCTTCGTGCTGACCGACGCCGATCAGGACAGCGCGCCGAAGTTCTCGCTCGACGAGCTGGCTCCGGCCGAGGTGACCCCGCGGCAGCGGACCCGTCGCCGGGCCGCCGGGCGAGCCGCGGGCGCGCCGGAATCGCCGAACTGATCCGGTCGCCGGACCGGAGAACTCGCAGCACAGGCCCCGCCCGCACGGCGGGCGGGGCGCCGCTGCGGACCGCGTTCACAGCGGTGGCGCCCCGGTTTGGTGCGGGGGGTGGCAGTCCTGTAATCTTGGACAGTCGCTGCCCGGTGACAGCACCGTGTTGTGTTGAGAAAACGCTGCGCTGTCATGAGATCCGGCTCGAAACGAGCCCTCCGGTACGGAAGAAGTGCCGAGGCGGCGGTGACTATCAGACCAGTCGTACGGCGGTTGCCGGTGTCCACCGGCACGCGGCCGTGCGAGCAGAGTGCCGAGCACTAGTTGAGGAAAGAGGGCAGCCGACCGATGGCAACGTACGCGATCGTCAAGACCGGCGGAAAGCAGTACAAGGTCGCGGTCGGTGACCTGGTGAAGGTCGAGAAGATCGAGGGTGAACCGGGCGCGGCCGTATCGCTGTCGCCGGTGCTGGTGGTTGACGGCGCCGAGCTGACTACCGATGCCGACAAGCTGGCCAAGGTTTCGGTGTCCGCCGAAGTGGTCGAGCAGACCAAGGGCCCGAAGATCCGGATCCACAAGTTCAAGAACAAGACCGGCTACCACAAGCGTCAGGGCCACCGTCAGAAGCTGACGGTCCTGAAGGTCACCGGCATCAAGTAATTTCGACCTAGCGAAACCACCCGGTTTCGAATCGAGGAGTTTTCAGCCATGGCACATAAGAAGGGTGCGTCCAGCTCTCGCAACGGTCGCGATTCCAATGCTCAGCGGCTCGGCGTGAAGCGCTTCGGCGGCCAGGCCGTCAAGGCCGGCGAGATCCTGGTTCGCCAGCGCGGAACCCACTTCCACCCCGGCGTCAACGTCGGTCGTGGCGGTGACGACACACTGTTCGCCCTCGAGGCGGGCGCGGTCCAGTTCGGCACCAAGCGTGGCCGCAAGACCGTCAACATCGTGGTACCGGAGCCGGCGCAGGCCTGAGCCGCGCCGGAGCCTTCTCCACACACTCTTCGAAGCGGGCCAGGGTTTAGCAGATAAACCCTGGCCCGTTCGCCGTTCCGGGAGGCTCACCACCACCGTCCACCGAAACACAGAGGTCCAACTGGCATGTCCAAATTCATCGATCGTGTGGTACTGCACGTCCGCGCCGGTAAGGGCGGTCACGGCTGTGCCTCGGTGCATCGGGAGAAGTACAAGCCGCTCGGCGGACCCGACGGTGGCAACGGTGGCAACGGCGGGGATGTGATCCTCGAAGTCGACCCGAATGTGCACACGCTGCTGGACTTCCATTTCCACCCGCACGCCAAGGCCGGTAACGGCAAACCCGGCGAGGGTGGCAACCGCGACGGCAAACAGGGCGGGGAACTGCTGCTGAAGGTGCCCGACGGCACTGTCGTCATCGACGATGACGGTGAGGTCGTCGCCGATCTGGTCGGCGCGGGCACCCGGTTCGTGGCGGCCCGCGGTGGACGCGGCGGTCTCGGTAACGCGGCGCTGGTGTCGCGCGCCCGCAAGGCCCCCGGCTTCGCCCTGCTGGGTGAGGAGGGCGAGGAGCGCGATCTCGTTCTCGAACTCAAATCCGTGGCCGATGTCGGCCTGGTCGGTTTCCCGTCGGCCGGAAAGTCCTCACTCGTCTCGGTGCTCTCCGCGGCCAAGCCCAAGATCGCCGACTACCCGTTCACCACGCTGGTGCCGAATCTCGGCGTGGTCTCCAGCGGTGACACCACCTTCACCGTCGCCGATGTGCCGGGTCTGATCCCCGGTGCCAGCGACGGACGCGGCCTCGGGCTGGACTTCCTGCGGCATCTCGAGCGGTGCGCGGTGCTGGCCCACGTAGTCGATTGCGCGACACTGGAACCCGGCCGCGACCCGATCTCCGATGTCGACGCGCTCGAGGCCGAACTGGCCGCCTACCGCCCGGCCCTGCAGGCCGACGCCGGATTGGGCGATCTGGCCGACCGGCCCCGCGTGGTCATCCTCAACAAGGCCGATATCCCCGACGCCGCCGAATTGGCCGAGATGGTGACGCCCGAGTTCACCGAACGCGGCTGGCCGGTGTTCACGATTTCCGCGGTGAGCCGGGAAGGTCTGCGCCCGTTGACCTTCGCGCTGGCCGATATGGTCCGCGAATATCGCGAGGCGCATCCGAAGGCGGCGCCGAAGCGTCCGGTGATCCGGCCTGTCGTGGCCGGTGAGACCGGCTTCACCGTCGCACCCGATCCGGAGGTCGAGGGCGGATTCATCGTTCGCGGCGAGCGCCCCGAAAGGTGGGTGCGCCAAACGCAGTTCGACAACGACGAGGCCGTCGGCTACCTGGCCGACCGGCTCGCGCGCCTCGGCGTCGAGGACGAGCTGGTCCGCCAGGGTGCGGTGCCCGGCGCCGAGGTCACCATCGGCGATGTGAGCTTCGAATGGGAGCCGCAGATTTCGGCCGGTGTCGATATGGTGATGACCGGGCGCGGGACCGACCCCCGCTTGGACCAGACCGACCGCATCTCCGCCGCCGAGCGCAAACATGCCTCCCGGGTACGCCGCGGCCTGGTCTCGGAGGACGAGGACCAACCGTGATCGCCCGCCACGCCGGTATTTCCGGTGTGCGCGGGCGTATCGGTCCGGTTTGTCGTCGTGCGCCACGGTGGTGGCGTGTCAAGTGAGTGAGTGTTGTTGTGACACACGTGGATTCTGACAAGGGAGCGGTAACTACTCGGCAGTCGATCCGGACCGCGCGCAGCGTGGTGGTGAAGATCGGCTCGTCGGCGCTGACCAGCCTCGAGGGCGGACTCGACACCGCGCGCCTGGACAAGCTCGCCGAGGCGATCGAGGCGCGGATGCGCGCGGGCTCGGATGTGGTGGTGGTGTCGTCCGGTGCGATCGGCGCCGGCATCGCCCCGCTCGGATTGGCCGCCCGCCCAAGGGATCTCGCGACGAAACAGGCGGCGGCGAGCGTCGGCCAACTGGCCTTGGCCCACGCCTGGGGAACCTCGTTCGCCCGATTCGATCGCGTGGTGGGGCAGGTGCTGCTGACCGCGGGTGACTTCGCCCGGCGCGAACATCACCGCAACGCGCAGCGCACCCTCGACCGATTGCGCGCCCTGCACGCGGTCGCGGTGGTCAACGAGAACGACACCATCGCCACCGAGGAGATTCGCTTCGGCGACAACGACCGGCTGGCCGCGCTGGTGGCGCACTTGGTCGGTGCGGACGCGCTGATCCTGCTGTCGGACGTGGACGGTCTCTACGACGGCGACCCCCGCAGGGGCGCCGCCACATTCATTCCCGAGGTGCGCAGCAGCGCCGACCTCGACGGTGTGATCGCCGGCAGCGGCGGTGCTCTCGGCACCGGCGGTATGGCGTCGAAGCTCTCGGCCGCCCGCCTCGCCGCCGACGCCGGCGTGCCCGTCCTGCTGGCCGCAGCCTCCGATGCGGCGCTGGCACTGCGCGACGCCTCGGTCGGCACGGCCTTCGCCGCGCGTCCGGTCCGGTTGTCGGCGCGCAAGTTCTGGGTCCGCCACGCCGCCGACAGCCGCGGTGCCATCCACCTCGACGCAGGCGCCGTCAGAGCCGTCGCGCATTCGCGCCGCTCACTCCTCGCCGCCGGTATCACCGGCGTCAGGGGTCGCTTCTACGGCGGCGATGTGGTCGACCTGCTCGCCCCCGACGGTCGCACGGTGGCTCGGGGCGTCGTGGAATACGACAGCACCGAACTACAGGCCATGGCCGGCCATTCCACCTCCGAACTGCCGGAAGGTATGCAACGCCCTGTCATTCACGCCGACGATCTGGTCAAGGTGTAGGGCTCTCGGCACCACCCCGGCCGCGCACCTGGCGAAATCTCTCGCGCTTCCGACCTCGGCTCAACCCGGCGGGGACACCCCGGGCTGGTCGGGAGTCGTCGGCGTATCGGTGTTCGGGATCGGGCCGGTGATACCCGGCTGACCTTCCTGGTCGGTGAGCGGAGGCGCCGACGGATCGGGTGGCACGGGGGCCGGAGGTGGTGTGGGCGCGGGGGGTTGGAGCGGCGGAGCGGATGCCGACGGGTCGGGCGACTGCGGGGCGGGAGGTGGTGCGGGCGTGGGGGATTGGGGCGGTGGAGCGGATGCCGACGGGTCGGGGGACTGCGGGGCGGGGGTGTCGGATGGTGGCGCAGCCGGTGCGGCGGGGGCGGGGGCGGGGGTGACGGGTGGCGCGTCATGCGGGCCGGTCGTCGGGGGACCCGGCGGTGGCACCGGACTGCTCGGGCTGGACGGTGCGGGTGGCTGTGTCGGGTCCGGCGAGGTGGGGGCGGAAGAGGCCGGCGGCGCCGGGGTCGGCGTGGGGCCCGGATCGTGCGTCGGCAAGGCGGGTGCCGGGGCCGACGAACTCGGGGCCGGGTCGCCGGGAGTGGGTGCGGGTTGCGTGTGGGGAGGCGCCGGTGCCGTGCTCTCGGGTGCGGGTGCGGGTGCGGGTGCGGGTGCGGGTGCGGGTGCGGGTGCGGGTGCGGGTGCGGGTTCGGGCTGCGGCGACGCGGGTGCACCGGGCACAGTGGCCGAGTTCGGAGCTTGGTCCGGTGTCGAGGGCTCGGACTCGGACGACGGTGGGGCGGTAGGGCTTTGGAGCGCTTGCGGACGGTCGCCGTTCGGGCGCGCGGGAGCGCTGGGCCGCGGTCCGGCCGGGTCGGCTTGTGCCGGGGGTTCGGGCAGCGCCGGGACCGCGGTGCCCGCCGCGGAGTAGGCCGGTTTGTAGATCATGTTCATCGCCAGAATCGCCTCCTGACGCATGACCTCCTCGGCGATGCGCGCATCGATCACGTGCGCGGCCTCCAACACTCGGGCGATGGCGCCCACCGGCCCGGAATCGCCCGGTGGCGGTACCGCCAGTTTGACCGCCTCCGCGGCGCCGGCGACCGCACCGAGCCGCGCGCCGACCTCGCCGAAGACGGCGGCCAATTCGTCGACGGAGGCGGCGAAACTGTGCGCGCTCGCGGCGGCGGCCTCGGCGGCCGGGCCCTGCCAACCGGCATGGTCCATGATTCGTTCGACCTGTGAGCGGGTGGCCGGCATCGAACCGGTCAGCGTGGC
>NZ_BAFQ01000056.1 GCF_000308375.1 Nocardia aobensis NBRC 100429
ATCGCCGCACGCGCGGAGATCGACGTCTACGCAACGACATTCAACCTAACCGAGGCCGAGACACCAGCTCGGCTCGCGCATGCGACCATCCCGATTCGCCAGTTCCTCGACGAGGTACTCAGCGGCCAACGTCGCTGGATCCCCCGAGGTCAGCCCGGCATGCCGACCAACCCCCACGGCCAGCACCGCCCCGGCTGGGTTCGCCCCCTCGACCTCGACGCTGTGCTACGAGCGAACCACAAGAAAGAAGAAGCGCCGACGTCAGCGCAGCCCGTGCAATCGCCGGTAGCCACACCACGAATCCCTGAGTCCCCTGCGGCGCCCCACCGAGCGCCGAAGCCGGCGGCGCAACCACAGCCGAACGACGGCGTCGGCTGCCTGCTGATCGTCGCGGTTGCGCTCGCGGCCGTGGCGATCATCGCCTGTCTCATCTGGATATTGATCTGACCGTCGATCCCCGGTGCTGAACTACGCCGCGAAGGGTTCCCGGCACAGTCCGCACAGGATCGGACCGGCGGCGACAATCTTCTTGTGTGCGCGGATACGGCGGGGTGGATCGCACTGGCACACAAGCGGCTGCCCGTTGCGATCACCCTTCCTGCCCGCGGCCACGCCGGCATCCGAGCCGTCTCGTTCGTCGGTCTCGGAGTCTGTGCCGGCGGTGTCGGTATCGCCCGGACCGTGTTCGGGGCGCCGATGCGCGACGATCGCACGACCGAGCAGCCCCAGTTCACGCGCGTACACCCGCGCTGTCGGATCGGGCACCGTGGTCAACGACCACCCCAATCGGTCGTGCCGGGCCACGACCAGCCCGAGTTCTTCGGCCAAGGTCTTGAACTTCTTGTTGTGATAGCGGCCGTTGTCACTGGCCTCCCCGATGTCTCGGGCCTTGGCCACACCGTGCACCGCTTCATGCAGCAGAGTGCCGAGCACATTACGAGGCCCCGCAGCCAATCCTTCTGCGCCGACGAACAATTCGGGCATCCAGACCCCGGCGCGCTCCCAGCGGTCCGCGCCGAAGTGCCCGCGCCGCACCGTGCGTCCGCGGCCTTGCGACCCGGATGCCACCGCGACCACGACATCAGGCACATCCGGATTCCGGGCGCGAATGGACTCCCACACCTCATCGATCGCCGTCGCCAACGGCCCACCGATAGCCATGTCACAGACCTCCATCTCACTGCGTAAGAAGGGAACCCGGCCGAATTGCTGCGTAAGAGGGGACCGAGAACCGGTCGAAGAAGACCCCTTCATTCTACCGCGATCCCCTCCTAAGAGGTAGGCGTAATCAGTTGGCGCGCCGCAGTTTTCAGCGTCTCGGAAGCGGAGTTCGAGAGTCTGGGTATGTCGGTGCTCAGGCATATGGTGAGCAGATGGCGGGGATAAGCGAGCACGAAACCACCGCGAGCGCATGGGAACAGCGCAACGTCGGCGCAGGCCGGCAGGGGATCGCAAGCCAGCAGGCAACGGCGCTCGAGCAAGTTTGGGATGAGATCCGGTCACGTCACCCAGAAGTGCCCGAAGTTGTCATCGTGGTGGGCAGCGGTTCCCGGGGAACTCCATCTCTTCGGTTGGGTCGATTCGAGCCGCACCGCTGGCGCCACCCTGGGCGGCTCGTGGCGGAACTCTTCGTCGGCGCTGAAATCCTGGCCACCGAGCCGCGCTACATACTCGGCACTCTCCTGCATCACGCGACCCACGCGATCGCGCATACGAGAGGAGTCGTCGACACCAGCCGCGGGAACACCTACCACAACGGGAAGTTCAAGGCCCTGGCCGAAGAACTCGGACTGAGTGTGACCAGGCATCCTGTCCAAGGATGGTCGATGACAACTTTGGACGCCGAGACACTGCTGGCCTATCAGCAGTCTGTGAATCTGCTGGCCGACATGCCGCACGTGCATACCCGCATCGCGGTCCACGAGGAAGAACTCGGGCGTAGCGGGCGTCGTGCCCCGCGCAACGGCCACACCCTGACCTGTAGATGCTCACCGCCCCGACGCCTGCGTGCTTCCGAGAGGTCCTCGAGTGTAGGCCCGATCCTGTGCGGAGTGTGCCGTCAACAGTTCTTCTCCGCCGGCAACGGCGGCGCGCGACAGCGATGAAGGGCCTAGTTGGTCGCTCGATGGCTCTCGCGACCACTAGCCATGAGTAGTCTTGCGCTGTAACGGCTTTCACGCCAGGAGGGTGAGGCGATTGTCCAGTAATGTGTGGTTGCGCGTCGAAGATCGCCAAGTTGCCGACAGGTGGGTCCGTGGAAGCGAAGTGATCGCGATGCAACTCACGAGTCGAGCTGCATACCGGGACCGGCCCGAAACATACGGCGTCGGAGCAACCTGCTTCGCTCACGACAGAACCACCTTGAACCTCGCCTCCGACCTGCAGTCACGAACCGAGGCCATGTCGGTGATCCGCCGCGTCCCTGAGCTCTTGGCTAGTCCTCCGGAAATCACCGGGCTGATTTCGGTGGACGGCGCTCAGGTCCGATTCGAGGCTTTTGCGGACTGAGGCCGCCGTTCGACGGGTCGTCGCTGGCTATGGAGGCAGTCAACCGCGTGGACGATGTGGGCATCGCTATCTGTCCGAGAATCCGAACTCGGACCGAGCTGTCCAAGCGTGAATGCAACCGACGGTGCCGATGGCTTACCGAATACTCATCGCAGGTTAGTTCGCGCGGGCGAGTGCGAGCAGTACCTCACGACAAGCGAACAAGCGTCTCTGCTGCCTACCAGTGACCTCTGCCAAAATTCCGTCTTCCACTAGGTTCTTCACAACGAGATTGGCTGCCTGCACTGTCACGTTGGTCAGAGTGGCCACCGTCTTCACATCGATAATCGGGTAGCCGATTAGATACTCTGCAACTTCGACCGCGGAGCCTTTTCGCTTCGCTCGAACGCGAGCGACCAGGTTGTCTCGGACCCTTAGAAGGTTGCGAATTTGGTCAAGGCCCTCGCGTGCCTCTGCTTCGACGCCGTTGGCAAAGAAGTGGATCCACGTGTTGAAGTCGCCTGTTGCGGTGACGCGAAGCAGTTGCTCCTGATACTCGGCGCGTCGCTTTTCAAAGTATGGCGCGATGTTGAGCGCGGCCCAACGGAGCTCCTTAGCCTGCATGGCTTGCAGGATCGCCACGAGGCGACCCAGACGACCATTACCATCGCCAAACGGATGCAGAGTCTCAAACTGGTAGTGAGCCAGAGCCATACTGGCGACAAGCGGCATTCGATCGTGATTGCTTATCCAGTCTGACCATGCTGCGACTCCTGCGACCAGTTGGTCGCCAGGAGGACATGGAACAAACCGGGCCTCCTCAATCGGGCGATACCGCGCACCGATTGCTACCTGGTATGGCCGAAGGTCACCTGCATCTGGGGTGTCGCCACTGGTGCCACGAACGATGATGCGCTGAAGTTCGCCGAGGAAAGTCCGCGTGATCTTTCGCTCGACGATGTCCTGTACCGCATACTCGGTCGCTTCGACATAGTTCCGGATCTCTCGTTGCTCGTCAGACATCTGGCCGACCTCAAGGAAGTCAGCTGCCAAGACCTCCTCAAAGGAGGCGTAGGTGCCTTCAAGGGCTGAGGTGCTGCGAGCCTCGCGTCGGATGATTGGTCGGACGATGATCTGAGGGAGGGGTAGTTGGGCCACCGCCTCATCTAGGCGTCCGATGGCTGTGCCGGCCTTTGCGCTGGCGTTGATCGCAGCTCCGGACATGGGGAGGTCGTCAGGGAGGTCATCGGGCAGATACGCCCAGTAGGACCACTCTCTGCTCGTCTGAGGGTCCAAGCCAGAGATTGGGACCAGCTGCCCAATCGGAGACTCCCTGATCACATCTACGTCCACCGTTAAAGACTAGCGGTCCAAACTTGAACGACTGAAGGCGATGTATAGACACCTTTAACGTGAGTGGCGTCTTTGAAAGGTTGGGGCCCCAAACTTGAATCACAACCCTGTGAGTTAAAGCTGCGTACGTTCCGTTGGCATCCTGCGGCCATAGGGCTCTAGCGACCGTCACACGGCCTCCGGAGGTGCAGGCCGACCTCTGACGTGCAGCCCTTCTGTCTGCACGCACGCAGGCCCGGGCGAAGAACTCAACAGGCTGCGGCGCTGACGAACTGCCCTGTCTCATGAGGCAGGGCAGTCAGGCGCCGAACATCGATCGCTCAGGCGGTTGCGTCAGGCGGTTGCGTCCCACCACGCAACTACCGACTCACGGCCCCACCCGCATGATCAGTCCCGCGAGACATCACTACACGGACTGCGAACCGCGCGGCGAGATGGGGAGCAGGTAGTGCGGCGTATTGACCAGCGGCCGGCGGTCTCGCTGACGAACGATCAGGTCCACTCGCCTTATGTCCAGCGGACCGTTCGTAGGCGAAAAGTTGGAAGGGATGTTGAAGCCCTCGAAGTGCTGGTCTGTGGGTGCGAACGTGCCATCGTCGTTGAGTTTGGGAAGTTCAGATACCAAGCGTTTCAGGTGCGCTTCGGCACCCAGGATGGGGCCGAACATGCTTGTCTGTACATCCTGCGCCGACATCACAATCACGCTCCCTGACTGACCTGTGAAGCGCCGCCGGCCGACGTTCCATATGGCAGAGATTCCGCGTGATGCCATGAATGCGGTCGCCAAGTCGAGGTCGGCCAGTGATGGGGCCAGGTTCAGGAACCATTCTTTGGAGGTACCTTGTCTCCTCGCACCTTCCAGAGCGTTCCTTTTGCTCAGGTAGGTAATGATTGGGCCGTTGTACAGAGGGATATCGTTCAATCCCACCTGTGTCTCATCGATGTCGAGATTGGCGAATCCGTGCTTGGCGGCATTGTATGCGAATGCCTCGTTGAGAAGTCGTTCCGCGCAGAACTTGACCACAAGTGCGTATGCGTCGACGGCGGCCTCGAAGTCGGCTACGGGCAGGTGCATACCAGCTTCGGAAGGGGACAATCCGCCGAAAAATGCCTCTGCGACGGGGGACCGCATGTCATCACTCCAATCGGTGAGCATACGGTCGATCTTTCTCTTAAATTCCGCGTAGTTGACCTCTCCCGCCACGGCCTTCCACGGGGACTTGCACTGCGGGTCGGCGTGCGCGAAGTACAACCGCAGCAACGTCTCTGCGGCATGATGGCAGACGACAAGGGCCTCAGACCGAAGCAAACGAGCCCGGTCCGCGGCACTTGGCCCCACCTGCCCGGATACCGAAGTGGATCCGATTGTTCGATGAGAAGCGTAGAGAGGCCTTAGGTCGTCATCGGAGCAAGCCAGTAACGACAGATGTTCAAGTCGGGCAAAGAACTCGCCGGCAGGGTCTCGTGAGTAGAACAGTGCGTTCAGCTCGGACAAAACTTGCGGCGCAAGCCGGGGTGTGGAAGCTCCAGACACTGATCCCCCTTTAGACCTGTTGCCCTGGAATTTCCTGCGCTGAGTTCCTTTACCCACCCGGTCTCCTCCTGCTAGTCGCTAGTCTGCTATCGCGAGCCTCAGAAGGTCGTTACGCATACGGCCAGGCAACCACCAGCGTGAACAGCGGAGCCGACCTCGGATCATCGCTGACGAGCGGTATCCCGATGGCCGCGAAACAGGGCGCCCGGGACGCTACTGCTCGACAGCCTGCCGGATGCGGGCCCGCCGCGCTCGCATCGCCGCCAACGGCGGGCCAATGTCCATGGGCTAACCGCTCGCTCGAACGGAGTTGTCGGTGCCGGCTCGTAATGTGTGCCGTGGCCGACGGGGTCGGCTGCATGCATTCGCCTGAAGGAGGAACCGGTGCCGGCGTGGGCGTTGAAATCGGTTGGGGAAGACCGGGACTGGCTCAGCAACGACGGGTACCCAGACATACCGGGTGTGCAATACGTCTACACCAACACCGTGGGCAACCACCGTCGCGTCGCAGTCGGCGACCTGGTCGTCGTCCACGACCGTGATCTGGTCGACGGGGTTTCCGTCGTCGACCAGATAACAGCCGAACCCGACGTTCCAGTGCAGATCAAGCGCTGCCCCGAATGCGGGAAGGCATCGGTCGGGCGCCTGAAACGGGGCCCTCAACGGTTCCGCTGCGACCGGTGTTCAGCGAGGTTCGACGAATACGTCCTACGCGACGAGACGCGAACATTCTTCACCGCGCACATCGCCAACCACTGGCAGCCCATCGACGGCGCGTTGACGACCGAACGCCTCATGACCGCACGCTCGAACAACGACCGCCAAAGCTCGATCCGCCCCCTGGACGAACAAATAATTGCCCAACTCCTCGACGCGATCGCCGTCGCGCGACCCGACTTGTCGGAGACACCCCCGGTCGTTCCGGCCGCAGCGCCGACGATTATCGAGGGCGGCCGGCAGCTCACATTCGCGCGAGTTCGCAAAGGGCAGAACAAATTCCGCGACGGCTTGGTTCAACGCGACGGACTACGATGCGCCATTACCGGACGCTGTCACCCGCGGGCCTTGGAAGCAGCCCATCTGCGTCGATTCGCCGAACACGAAACCCACCGCCTCGATGAAGGCTTGCTGCTGCGAGCCGATATCCACAAACTGTTCGACGACGGTTTGATCGCCATCGATCCGACCACCATGCAGGTAGTCGTCGCGCCCGAGTTGGATACCTTCCCGGACTACAGCGCTCTGCGCGGCATCCAGGTGAAGGCACCAGAGGTCAGCAAGAAGGCGCTCACCGACCACTACAACGCTGCTGTCTCTAGCTGGGGTCTGACGGCGTAGGCCGGTGCTCAAACCTTGGGTCGGGGCCGGCGCGCCCGAGTTGGCACGCCTGATCCACAGAGGAGGAACGTATGCAGCGCAACATCTATGGGGACGATTGCGTCGATTGCAAGCGGTTCGTGGGACCGAAGCAGGGGTTCATCTACAGCCCGGGGAGCGCCAACATCGTTGTGTGCGAAGAGTGCGCGTACGCCGGCTACGGCATCCATAAGGGCTGGCTGGTGGAACTCGAACTACCTGGGCCGTCGGAGCCTCCGACTGCCTGAGATGTCCTCATCTTGGCGGGCAGATGCCCTGCGTCGGCGATATCGCGGACGCAGGGCACCATTGCGTCACGGGCAGCTTTCCGTGCCCGTTGCCGGTCCACAGGACCATCTCGACGAGACCGAGCCAGCTACCGTCGGCAACGCGAGCCCAGGCATGCAGCAAACCTGGCACGTCGTCGGTCAACCTCAAGCCGCCCGCCTTCACCTTCATTGTGATCTTGTTACGTCCGAATCCGGTGGGTGTGTCGGTAGTGATGGCTTGGCCTAGATGTACAACGACAGGTGCCGCCGGCACGACGGTGCGACGGAGCGATGGGCTGAACTCCTCCGGCCAATCTTCGAACATAGGTTCGAATACTAGACGGTCTGGCGCGCCTTTCATTGCAACCATCTTCACAGCAGATAGCCGCCAAAGGTCACGTGAGAGGGGCCCGGGTCATGGACTGGCATCGACGTGGCAGTTCGCCGGGCTAGTGCACTGTGGATGCGCAGTAGCCTTAGCCATCCGGTCGAGATCTCAGGAGGGACAGTGGGGAACAGGTCGCCGAGACCCGGCCAGTCGCTGGCGGAGAAATGCCCCGATGTCGCCGCTGAGTGGCACCCGACCCGGAATGGCTCCCTCCGCGCTATAGACCTCGCCGCCGGTTCGCACACAAAGGTGTGGTGGCTATGCTCCGACTGCGGTCATGAATGGCAAATGCCCCCGAAGGCTCGAGCCGCAGCACCGTTCAGCGGCTGTCCGCCGTGCTCGTACAAGCGAGCTGGCGACATCCTTCGCATGCCATACCCGGGGGAATCTCTGGCCGAACGACACCCCCAGGTTGCGGCCCAATGGCACCCCACAAGGAATGGCGAGCTTCAGCCCGGCGAGGTGTCGCAGGCGAGCGCTACCAAGGCGTGGTGGCTGTGTTCTGATCCCGATTGCAGGCATGAGTGGCGGACGGCAGTTGGAAACCGGACGAGCGGCAAACGCACCGGCTGCCCAAAGTGCAGTCGCCGTCGACGGAATCTGCCTGAGCCGGGCCAGTCGTTGGCCGACCTGCACCCAGATCTCGTCGCCGAGTGGCACTCGAGCAAGAATGGCGGCACTTCGCCGTCTCTGTTCAAGCCCGGGTCTATAACAAAAGTGTGGTGGCAGTGTCGCGATTGCGGCCACGAGTGGCCGGCCACCATTACGAGCCGGGCCGTGCAGGGCAGCGGGTGCAGGCCGTGCAGCTACAAGGTGCGAATTGCCCTGCGCGACAAGCCAAAACCGGGCCAAAGCTTCGTGGAGTTGCACCCGGAGATTGCCGCACAGTGGTGCGTGGAACGGAACGGTGACCTACGGCCAGAAGCTCTCAAACCTGGCAGCGACCGACTGGTCTGGTGGCGGTGCCCGGACCGAGGTCACGAATGGCAAGCGCGCATATATACGAGGACCGGCAAGGACAAGACCGGCTGTCCCGAGTGTCGAGATCTCCCCAGACCGGGGCAGTCGTTCGCCGAACGCTTCCCTGAGGTTGCAGCTCAGTGGCACCCGACGAAGAACGGAGATCGCACACCACGGGACTACAAGCACGCCAGCAAGTTCATGGCGTGGTGGAAATGTCCAGCCCAAGGGCACGTCTGGCAAGCATCGATAATCTACCGGCGGAACACTGGACCGACGAGCTGCCCCAAATGCACACTCTGGGGCAGCTCCGAGCAAGAGATCCGACTAGCGTACGAACTTCAGGCAGCGGGATGCCCGGTCGACCACGATCACCCACCGATCCCAGTTGCAGGTCGAGTCCCGGTCAGAGCCGACATTGTGATGCCCGACTACCGACTGGTCGTCGAGTACGACGGAAGTCACTATCATCACCGGCCCCAGGCACATCAGAGAGACACCAAACAGTCACAGGCCTTGATCGGTGCCGGCTGGACCGTCGTCCGCGTCCGCCACCACCCGCTCACCACGATCAACCCGTCAGATGTCGTGGTCGCCGCCGGAGCTTCGACCAAGAACATGGCTGTTGCGGTTCTTGAAAAGCTGGCGGAACTGGGTCATCGACCGGCGCACAGCGAACGCTACTGCGAAGCTTCGGAACTGTGGGCCGTAGCTGAAGCAGACGCGTGCATAACACGGCATCACGAAGTCAGCTTGTCGGCGCGATATCCAGCCGTCGCCGCTCAGTGGCACCCGACGAAGAACGGATCCGCGGATCCCGCGTTTACCAACCCCGCCTCAAAAGTCTCCGTTTGGTGGCAATGCGAGGTGTGCGACCACGAATGGCGAACGACCCCCAAACACCGAACTAACGCCGGTAGCGGCTGCCCTACGTGCGCCAGGCGGAAGCTCCGTAAGCCGGGCAGGTCGCTCGGTGACCTTCGCCCCGATCTGGTTGCCAAATTCCATCCGACCAAGAACGGCGACCTCTCGCTGTTCGACCTGAATCCCCGAGTCACAAATGTCGCGGTTTGGTGGCTTTGCGGCGACTGCGGAAACGAGTGGCAGACAAAGGATCCCCGCCGCGCAGGCTGCCGCCCCTGCGCGGCACGCCGGCGGGTCGCAGGAATAGTCAACCCCGAGCAAGGCCAGTCACTAGCCGACTTGCATCCCGTCTTAGCGCGGCAGTGGCACCCGACGAAAAACGCTGGCCTACTCCCGGCCGATGTCACTCCCCGGTCGACCAAACCGGTCTGGTGGATGTGCGAACAATGCGGAAACGAATGGAAGCGCAGCCCTGGTATCAGAGTGTCCACGGGGTCCGGGTGCCGCAAATGCTCCTCCAAAATTAGGATGCGCCGACGATCGCAGCCAGCGGCCGAGCACTCACTGGCCGCTACTCATTCCCACCTCCTGAAAGAGTGGCACCCGACGAAGAACGTCGACATCGACGCCGCCACGATCGGCGAAGGCAGTTCTCATCGCGTCTACTGGCTGTGCTCAACATGCGGCAACGAGTGGCAAGCGAGGGTCTGGACCCGAGCCAAGAAGGGATCCGGCTGCAAGCGGTGCGCCTCCCGCGCCTTGAGTGCTGCAAGGCGTGCCGTTCGCGAAGGAAACTCTCTGGCGGAGCTACATCCCGACCTTGCGGCTCAGTGGCACCCGGCCAGAAATGGAACGGTGACCCCCGAGACCATCAACGCGAGCACGCACACAAACTATTGGTGGTTGTGCGCCAGCTGTGGACATGAATGGTCGGCGAAACCGGGAAACCGTATCCGGAGCGCCTACCTCTGCCGCAATTGCAAGCAGACGCGTGCCTAGATCCAGGTGGGCCGCGCTGGTCGACTTCCTGAATCACTACAACCATGAACGGCCCCACGCCGAAGCGCCCGCGCAAGCTGGCGCCGCGCACGGTTTCAGCCGGTCAATCCGGGAGTCGGACTTCAAGGAAGTCTCGATCGGCGCGCAACCCCGACCAACTCGGGTGGCGCAGCGTCGTTGTGAACTCGCGGTAGAACACGGTGGCCACGAGGCCTGGTTCGACCCAGTACGCCGGCACCGACCCGAACTGCGGCGGCGACGCGAACGGGCTGGTCTGCCGGGCGATCTCGTCGAGGCGCGCCTGCAGGGCCCGCCGCTGCGCCATCGAGAATCCGGTGCCGACGTTGCCGACGTAGACGAGGTCCCCCGCCGGGGTGTGGGCACCGAGGATCAACGACCCGAAGACGCCGCTGCGGAGGCGGCTGCCCGGGATCCAGCCCGCGACAACGACATCCGCCGACCGGCGCAGCGGGGTCTTGATCCAGGATCGCGACCGCTGGCCGGGCCGGTAGATCGAGTCGAGGCGCTTGGACACGATGCCTTCGAGACCGTGCTCGGCCGCGGTGTCGAGCATCTGCGCGGGCGCGATGTCGGTCCAATACGGCGGAACCCGTATCAGAGTGCCGGCCAGATCCAGTTCGGCGAGCAGGTCGCGCCGCTGGACATAGGTCAGCACGGTGGTGTCGGTGTCGTCGATGACGAGGACATCGAAGACGAACAGCTGGACCGGGATCGAGGCGATCAACCCGGCCGGTGGCCGCGCGATGTGCATGCGGTGCTGCAACCGCCGGAATGACGGAATGCCGGTCGGCAACTCCGGGGCGACAATCTCTCCGTCGATGACGAGCCGTCGACCGGCCGCGGTGTCGGTCAGCGCGGCGGTCAGCTCCGGAAACGACGCCGTGGCCTCCCGTCCGTTGCGGGAATAGAGCCTGGCCTCCCCGTTGTCGAGGGTGGTAATGGCGCGCATCCCGTCCCATTTCATCTCGGTCGCCCACAGATCCGAGTTCTCGGGCGGCCGCCCCGCGGTCGCCAGCATCGGCGCCGGCACGCGTCCCACAGTCGTAGCGTACTTCCGGCAATCATCAAGCGACGGCGCGGCCCCTCCTCGTGGCACGCGGTTTGGCCAGCACTGCAGCCCCGCACGGGGTGCGTTTGCCGCATCAAGCAACCAGCTCCGCCCGCGAGGCGTCGTATCGGACATGACCACTCCGCAACCACACCCTGAGGTCGCCGAACGCTGGACTCAAGCCCGGATGCGCAACTTGCTGGCCCGTACCTTCGGGCGACCGCAGATCGCGCGCCGCAATCGGCTGCGCGCGCAGCGGGGCGGGAATCTCACTGCCCGGATGCAGTGTCCCCGGCGGGGATGAGCAGCCGCAGCGGCCACCAGTAGGGGTACGAACCCGGTGCGTCTGCGGTTTCCCCGGTCGGCGCGATGAGCGCCCGGGCATCGTCCTCGATCTCAACGATCTCGAAGACGTGATCGCTGTCTGCCAACTTCTTGACCCGGGAACCCACTTCCAGCACACGTCAAGAATACGAGACCAGACCGGACGGTCTTACAAGCGCGGGCTGGGGCGGAGTGTCTAGGAGGACGCCGCGGTGGGCCGGTGGAGCATGGGGTGCGCGGCCGTGGTGTACGTGCCGGCGACGCCGCTGCGGGACGTGGCGAGGTGCGCGACGACTTGTGTGTCATCGTCGGGTGGCGTTGGACGCTGGCGGCCGTGTCGATGTGCTTCCTCGCGTGCAGATCGCTGGGCTCGGCTGGGTCGCTGTGGTTGTCGCTCCACTCGCTCGATGCGATCACCGACCGCGAACACTTCGCGCATACCGCGACTATCCCAACAACACCGCGGCGTGAGTGTGGGGATGGATGTTCTCCGACGCTCCGGAAAGGTCATTCGTGGCTTTCTGCGACCATGGATCTGGCACGAATTTGGCACACAACGCCCCTAGGGTCTTCCGAAGGTGGTTCCATGGACTCGGCTAACCCGGTTGCTCTCGCAGACATGACCCCCGAGAATCGTCAGGTGTCGTATGAAACAGGGTTGGATCGCTACTTCCAAGCTTTGCCTCATCTTGCGATCTGGGGTCATGCTGTGATGAACCAACGAGACCGAATACTACAATCAGCAGCGGATAGTGTTAATGGTGATGACGAAAATTTCTCGTTGGTCGAATCTTTCCACAGGTCGGCAGATTCGGTGTTTTTCGTTTATGCTCTGCATCAATTGCGGGCAACAATAGTCCTCATTGCGAAATCGCTGCCTGACGAGAGAGTTAGTGAAGCTATCGGGCGTTCAGTTCAATCATTCGATGCGCAGCTGCCCTGGTTGAGGAGTGCGCGAAACATATTTGCGCACTTCGACGAGTACATTCAGGGTGCTGGTCGGATGCAGAAGGCGACGCCCGGCGCCGCGCTGAATTTTGTGCACAACACTCACCTGGGCCGAGAGAGAGGTAATCTAACTGCACGTGATTACATCCTGTCTGTAACAATTATTCCGGGAGGACCGGCGATCGAGGTCGGCGTCAATGAATCGGCACGTGCGGCGAGGGGGCTCGTAGTTGAGGTCGAGGGGATCTGTCGAGAGTTTCTTGCATCGGAATCGGTTACTAAAACTCGAAGATTCCCGGGAGAATCCCAAGACCGATAGTCGCAGCCTGGAGGATATGGCATCGGCAACCACCGTTCTGGCCGGCGTCGAGCTGCTCACCGCCGTTCGGTTCAGGCCCGGAAGCTACAGCTGGTCGCCGAGCCGTGCTCTTCGATGGGCGTCCCGAGCGCGTTCGTCTGCGACGGATGCTCCGTATCGACCGATCATCTGACGCGAGCGCCAACCTGCGAGCATCATCAGGTCCTGCTCTTGCCCGCCATTGGCGAGCCAGTTGTGTGCGAAGAAGTGCCGTAGCTGGTGTGGATGGATGTGATCGATGCCGGCAGCTTCGGCGCGGCGCTCCAGCATCTGCTGGACCCCAGACGCGGTCATCCGGCCACTTCGGCCGAGCCACAGCGCCGGATTATTTGCTGCATGTGGGTGCCGCGCTCGAATTCGCAGGTATCGGCGCAGTGCCGTCCTGGTCTTGTCGCTGAAGGGCAAAGTTCGCGGTCGCCTGCCCTTGCCGAGAACGAGGACGGTGTTCTCGGTGAAGTCGACCGCATCGAGATCGAGCGGAGCCACCTCTCCGATCCGTGGCCCGGCGTCTGTCAGAAGCCGGATGATGGCGGTATCGCGGCGGTCCTCGAAGCTGGATCCGTCGCACACCGCGAGCAGTTTCCGGAGCGCATCGATCGGCGGAACCGGAATGGGCTTTGTCGGCACGATCGGCGGGCTCAACTTCGCGTACGGATCGGTGTCGAGCAGTTCTTCGCGCAGTAGGTACTTGCAGAACTGCTGGAGGCTCCGATATTGGCGGTGCGCGAATTCGGGCGTGATTGGCTTGCCGGTGCGCTGGTTCTTCCGGGTCAGCGTGTGCTCAAGGTAGGCACCGAGGACCGAGCGGCTCAGCGACTCGGAAGTGGTCGCCAGGCCCTGGGCGACGAGGTACTCCCGGAAGTAGCGGATGTCGCGGCTGTAGGTGTCGATCGTTCCCTTGGACTTGTTCGTCTGGCGAAGCTCGCTCTGGAAGTCCTCCAGCAGTTCGTCGATGTCGTCGAAATCCGGCCCCATGAGGAGATTGTAGTTCGACAAAGTCCCTTGGTGTTTAAACGTTGTGCTGTTTGGGTACCTAGACTCTGACCCGGACTATGCGCAGGTCAGAGTGGTGAAGCGCCCCCGGCAGGAATCGAACCTGCGACCTAGGGATTAGAAGGCCCTTGCTCTATCCAACTGAGCTACGGAGGCATGGCAGCACCAAACACCATGCCCGGTTTGAGGCAGCGTGTCCAGCGAGTTGATTATAGCGAGCGTCCAGATCCATGCTGGTCGTCGACAGCGCCGTGTGCGACTGTCGGCCTCGTCACAGCGAGCGGGCCGATTCGGGGCCGGAAGGCTGTGAGGTGGGCCGCCAACTACGCTGAATAGTATGTCGTCACCGCAGGACCCGCCCGCCGATTCCGACCCCCAGGCCGTGCGGCCGGAGGCGACGGCGTTCCCGGTCCTCGCGGTGGTCGCTGTCGGTCTGACGGCCCTGGTCGCGCCGATCGTGGTCAGTCTGTCCGCGGCGCAGGCGCTGACGCTGCTCGGCATTCCCGACCCCGGACCGCTGACCACCTACGGCCTGCCCGCGGTGCGGGCGCTGGCCGATTTCTCGGCCGCGATCGCGGTCGGATCGCTGCTCTTCGCGGCGTTCCTGTGTCCGCCGCAGCGCGACGGCCTGCTGGATGTCGGCGGTTACCGGGCCCTTCGTCGCGCTGGTATCGCGGCGCTGGCCTGGGCGGTGACCTCGGCGCTGCTGGTGCCGTTGACGCTCTCGGACACCACCGGCCAGCCCGTGCGCTCGGTGTTGCGACCCGATCAGGTCTGGCATGCCATCGGCAAGGTCGACGTCGCGGGATCCTGGCGCGCCACGGCGATCATGGCGATTCTGCTCGCCATCGGCTGCCGGCTGGCGTTGCGCTGGGGCTGGACGCCCGTGTTGTTCGCCTGGTCGCTGCTGTGTCTGATTCCGGTTGCGCTGACCGGACATTCGTCGTCGGGTGGCGCCCACGACGTCGCGACGAACAGCCTGATTCTGCATCTGGTCGGCATGGCGGTGTGGGTCGGCGGCCTGTTCGCGGTACTCGCGTACGCCATGCGCGGCGGAAAATACACCGGTCTCGCCGCGCGGCGATTCTCCTCGGTGGCGACCTGTGCATTTGCGGTCGTCGCGGTCTCGGGCGTGCTCAATGCCTGGGTGCGGGTGCCGTGGGACGAACTGGTCACCACCACCTACGGCCGGCTGGTGATCGCGAAGACGGTCGCACTCTGCCTGCTCGGTGTCGCCGGATTCCTGCAGCGTCGCCGCGCCCTTCCGGCGCTGGCCGACAATCTCCGCGACCGCTCGGCCCTGATCAGTTACGCCGGCGTCGAGGTGCTGATCTTCGCGGCCACGATCGGCCTGGCCGTCGGGCTGGGCCGCACTCCGCCGCCGGATCTGAAACGGGTGCCCTCGCCCGCGGAGGTCGAACTCGGGTACAACCTCGCCGGGCAGCCGACCGCCGCCCGCATCCTGTTCGACTGGCGGTTCGACATCATGTTCGGCACGCTCGCCATTGTGCTGGCGGTGCTGTATCTGGTGGGCGTGCGGCGACTGCGCGCACGCGGCGACGCCTGGCCGATCGGCCGGACCGTGGCGTGGCTGTGCGGATGTGCGGTCCTGCTGATCGCCACCAGTTCCGGTGTGGGCCGCTACGCCCCGGCCATGTTCAGCGTGCACATGGCCCAGCACATGCTGCTGTCGATGCTGGCGCCGGTGCTGTTCGCACTGGGCGGCCCGGTGCTGCTGGCCTTGCGCGCCCTGCCCGCCGCCGGTCGCGACGCACCGCCCGGTCCGCGGGAATGGGTGCTGGCCGCGGTGCACAATCCGGTCTCTCGTTTCCTGACGCAGCCGGCCGTCGCTGCGGCGCTGTTCATCCTCGGCTTCTACGCGCTGTACCTGGGCGGCATCTTCGATGCGGTGGTCGGCGAGCACGGCGCCCACCTGGCGATGAATCTGCACTTCCTGATCTCGGGGTACCTGTTCTACTGGGTCGTTCTCGGTATCGACCCCAAACCGCGTCAGGTGCAGCCGCTCACGAAGGTCGGCATGGTGTTCGGATCGCTTCCGTTCCACGCGTTCTTCGGCGTCGCCCTGATGAGCATGACCACGGTGATGGGCGAGTGGTTCTATCGCGGACTCGGATTGAGCTGGAACACCGATCTGCTCGGCGATCAGCGCACCGGCGGCGGCCTGGCCTGGGCCAGCGGCGAGATTCCACTGGTCCTGGTGATGCTGGCCCTGCTGGTGCAGTGGTCGCGCAGCGACAACCGCACGGCCAAACGCTTCGACCGGGCCGCCGAGCGCGATCACGACGCCGCCCTCGCCGCGCACAACGCCATGTTCGCCGAACTGGCGAAACGCGACCGCGAGGTGAAACCGTGACCGAGGCGCCCGCGCGGATTCCGCGCCTTTTTCGCGCCGATATCCGGGCCGCCCGCGAGCGACTGGGTAACGACGTGCGGGTCACGCCCGTGTTCCACACCGAGGTGGCCGGTCCCGAGGGGCCGGTCAAGGTCACTCTGAAGCTCGAACATCTGCAACACGGCGGCACGTTCAAGGTGCGTGGCAGCCTGAACGCGTTGCTGCAGTCGGCGGACGACGGCCGCCCGGTGGTGATCGCCTCGGGTGGCAACGCCGGTATCGCCGCGGCGCTGGCCTGTGCGCTGCGCGGGCGCCCCTGCACCGTCGTCGTCCCGGAAACCGCACCGCACACCAAGGTCGCGGCGATGTGGGGATACGGCGCGGAAGTGCTGTGGCACGGAACGACCTATGCCGAATCCAAACGCCACGCCGACGCGGTGACCGCGGAGCGCAACGCGCTGCAACTGCACGCCTACGATCTGCCCGCGGTGGTCGCCGGGGCCGGCGTGGTCGGACTCGAGATCGAACGCCAGGTGCGCGGGCGGCCGCCGGTGCTGATGGCGGTAGGCGGCGGGGGATTGATGGCCGGTATCGCCATCGCACTCGGTCCAAGGTCGCGGGTGATCGGCGTCGAACCCAAGGGCGCGCCGACGCTGTACGCGGCGCTGTCGGCGGGGCGCCCGGTCGATGTGCCGGTCGACAGCATCGCGGCGGATGCGCTGGGTGCCACCAGGATCGGTGACATCGCACTCGACACCGCGATCCGCTATGGCGTCGGCTCGGTCCTGGTGGGCGACGATGCGATCGCGATGGCGCGTGAATATCTGTGGCGCGAATTCCGTCTGGTCGTGGAGCCGGCGGGCGCGGTGGCGCTGGCCGCCGTGCAGAGCGGGGCCTATGTCCCGGAACCCGGCGAGCGGCCGGTGATCGTGCTGTGCGGCGCCAATACGGACGTGAGCAACCTCTAGCGACGCGAATTTCGGAAACGGCGTCTGTTCACACCTGCGTGAGTTGTCCCCAGATCCGCATTCGGCACTGGTGGCGAACGGCGAAATCGGCGACGCTGAACGAGTCACGGCAGCCGAGGGCGCCACGGACGGGGACAGTCGAAACATGAAGGGGGACAACCATGTACGAGGCGAATACCGCCGTCATCGGCACCGTCGTCACACATCCGGTACGGCGGAGTCTGCCCGGTGGGGAGCAGGTGCTCAGCTTCCGGATGGCCAGCAATGCCCGCCGCTTCGATCGCGAGACCGGCGGCTGGGTGGACGGCGGCACCTTGTTCCTGACGGTGACCTGCTGGCGGCGCCTGGTGGAGGGGGTGGACGCCTCCATCCGTCGCGGCGATCCGGTCATCGCCTACGGCCAGCTGCGCACCAACGAGTACCGGACCAGGGAGGGTGTGCAACGCCACGATCTCGAGATGCGAGCCGCCGCGCTGGGTCCCGACCTGGGCCGTTGCACGGCTCCGGTGATGCGGCGGGGCGGCACGCGGAACTCCGGCCCGGACCTACACGTTGTCCCCGGAGGGGACGACGCGGTGCCCGAGGCGCCGCCGGGCGAGTCCGGCCCCGCGGCGGGCGCGGGATCGACTACCGTCGATCCGGTCTCCGCGGCGGCCGCCGACGCCGGATGACTACCGTTACCTCTGCTCCGCTCGCGCGGTCCTCCGTTTCGACCCACTGGTTCCGACACCGATAGGCTTTCCTACATGGCTGAGTTCATTTACCAGATGAAGAAAGTTCGCAAGGCGCATGGCGACAAGGTCGTCCTCGACGATGTGACCTTGAACTTCCTTCCGGGCGCCAAAATCGGCGTCGTCGGTCCGAACGGCGCCGGTAAATCGAGCGTGCTGAAGATCATGGCCGGACTGGACCAGCCCAACAACGGTGACGCGTTCCTGGCGCCCGGAGCGACGGTCGGCATCCTGCAGCAGGAGCCGCCGCTGAACGAGGAGAAGACCGTCCGCGGCAACGTGGAGGAGGGCCTCGGCGAGATCAAGGTGAAGCTGGACCGCTTCAACGAGATCGCCGAACTCATGGCCACCGACTACTCCGACGAGCTCATGGAGGAAATGGGCAAGCTGCAGGAGGACCTGGACCACGCCGACGCGTGGGATATCGACTCCCAGCTCGAGCAGGCCATGGACGCGCTGCGCTGCCCGCCGCCGGACGAGCCGGTCGGCAACCTCTCCGGTGGTGAGCGCCGCCGGGTGGCGCTGTGCAAGCTGTTGCTGAGCAAGCCGGACCTGCTGCTGCTCGACGAGCCCACCAACCACCTCGACGCCGAGAGCGTCAACTGGCTCGAACAGCATCTGGCCCAGTACCAGGGCGCGGTTCTCGCCGTCACGCACGACCGGTACTTCCTGGACAACGTCGCCGGCTGGATTCTCGAGCTCGACCGCGGCCGGGCCTACCCCTACGAGGGCAACTACTCCACCTATCTGGAGAAGAAGGCCGAACGGCTCGAGGTGCAGGGCAAGAAGGACCAGAAGCTGCAGAAGCGGCTCAAGGAGGAGCTGGCCTGGGTGCGTTCGGGCGCCAAGGCCCGCCAGGCCAAGAACAAGGCCCGTCTCGGTCGCTACGAGGAGATGGCCGCCGAAGCGGAGAAGATGCGCAAGCTGGACTTCGAGGAGATCCAGATTCCGCACGGTCCGCGCCTGGGCAACGTGGTCGTCGAGGTCGAGCATCTGGACAAGGGCTTCGGCGACCGGCAGCTGATCAAGGATCTGTCCTTCACCCTGCCGCGCAACGGCATCGTCGGCGTGATCGGGCCGAACGGTGTCGGTAAGTCGACGCTGTTCAAGACCATCGTCGGACTCGAGCAGCCCGACAGCGGCGAGGTCAAGGTCGGCGACACCGTGAAGCTGAGCTACGTCGACCAGAATCGCGCGGGTATCGATCCGAAGAAGACGGTCTGGCAGGTGGTGTCCGACGGACTCGATTACATCGAGGTCGGCAATCAGGAAATGCCGTCGCGCGCATACGTTTCCGCCTTCGGTTTCAAGGGCCCCGACCAGCAGAAGCCGGCCGGTGTGCTGTCCGGTGGTGAGCGCAACCGCTTGAACCTGGCGCTGACCCTCAAGCAGGGCGGCAACCTGATCCTGCTCGACGAGCCCACCAACGACCTCGATGTGGAAACCCTCGGCTCGCTGGAGAACGCGCTGGAGAACTTCCCCGGCTGCGCCGTGGTCATCTCCCACGACCGGTGGTTCCTCGACCGCACCTGCACCCACATCCTGGCGTGGGAAGGCGACGACTCGAATCCGGCCCAGTGGTTCTGGTTCGAGGGCAACTTCGAGGCCTACGAGGCCAACAAGGTCGAGCGCCTGGGCCCGGAGGCGGCCCGTCCGCATCGCGTTACTCACCGTAAGCTGACTCGCGACTGATCTTCCGGCTCGCGCAGTCGGCCGACCACCCGGGCGTGCGTCAATCATTCTGGGGCGCAACGTCATCGCGGCCTACCTCGGTCTCGGCGTAGGCTGCGAACACGGGCGTACCAACCGGCCCGTTCGAGGTAGCTGAGCGTCGCCGAGGGTTTAGAAGGAATCCACCCCGGCGCCTCGGCTGCCCAGCTACTCTCGACTCCGGCGTCACTTTGTTGCGGAACCGAATCCGAGGGAGTTGGCGAAAAAAATGACGGTCTCGTCCGAATTGTCCAGTAACGCGTGGGCGGAGAGTCTGCCGGAGCCGCTGCGAGGAGAACTCGCGACGCTCGAGTCGGCGTACTTCCGTCACGTGGATGCCGGCGATGTGGACTGTGCGATCACCGGAAGTTCGGCGCTGGTCTTCCGAAGGCATCTCGAACTGGGCCTGCAACGTCCCGCGGGCGCGGCGCGCGTGCGGGTCTACCACCCGGACGACGGCAGTGGCATCGGGGCGGCGGTGCAACTGGTCACCGACGATATGCGTCTGCTCGTCGAGTCGGTGGCGTCTGCCCTGACCCGCATCGGCGTCACCGTGAGCGAAGTGATCCACCCGATCTTCGAGGTGATGCGCGACGACGAGGGGCGGTTGCACTCCGCAGCACCGCACGAGGTCGACGGCAACGGCGTCACCGGCTTGCGGGAATCCTGGATTCACGTGCAGTTGCACCCGTCCACGAGCCGGGACGTGCTCGAACGTATCGAGTCCGAGGTACCCGATGTGCTCACCGACGTGCGACAGGTCATCGGCGATACCGAGGCGATGCGCGCGGTGCAGGATCGCCTCGCCCACGAGCTGATTCGTACGGCGGACGCGGGGACCTCGCCCTACCCGGTCGTCGATCTGATCGACTGTGCGCATCTGCTGGAGTGGCTGGCCGACGGGCATTTCACCCTCCTCGGCTATGCCCGCTTCCAGCGTCGCCCCGCGGCCGGAGCGGAGACGAAATCCGTTGTCGTGCCGGACAGTTGCCTCGGTGTACTGCGACCCAACGTCGGTACCGACTTCCAGGTTCCGGGCAACGGCGGCCGGCGCCCGCTGCTGATGCTCACCCAGGGGCTGGTGCCGGCGACCGTGCACCGCTCGGTCTACCCGTATTTCGTCGGCGTCGCGGAGTCCGACGCCTCGGGCACGGTCGTCGGTGAACATCTGTTCATCGGCGTGTTCACCGTCGCCGCCCTGCACGAGAACGTCCTCGACATCCCGGTGATCGCGCGGCGGGTCCGCACCGTGATCGAACAGTGCGGATTCGATCTGGAATCGTTCTCGGGCCAGGCGATGCTCGAGGTGATCCAGTCCTTCCCCCGCACCGAACTGTTCTCCTCCGATATCGACACGATGCGCCGCACCGCCAGCGCCGTGCTCAGTGTGGGGATTCGGCGACAGGTGCGGTTGTTCCTCCGCCAGGACTCCTACGGTCGCTTCGTGGCCGCCATGGTGTATCTGCCGCGCGACCGCTACACCACCCGGGTCCGACTCGAGATCCAGGACATCCTGGTGCGCGAACTGGGCGGTGAATCGATCGACTATTCGGCGCGGGTGTCCGAAAACGAGCTCGCCAGTGTGTATTTCACCGTGCATCTCCCCGAACCGGGGACACAGGTGGATACGTCCGAAACCAATCGGTTGCGGATTCAGAATCTGCTCGCCGAGGCCAGCCGCACCTGGGACGATCACCTGCGCGACGAGGTGGCCCGGTCGACGGTGCTGGATCCCGCTGTCGTGCAACGCTATGCGGCCGCGCTACCGGACGGGTACAAGGAGGATTTCGAGCCCTCCCGGGCGCTGGCCGACATCGTTCGGCTGGAGCGCCTCGGCGGCGAGGCCATCGATCAGCATCTGTATCGCAGGCCGGGTGCCGAACCCGGGTCATGGCGATTCACCCTGTACGTCGGCGGCGGTATCTCGCTGAGCCAGGTGCTGCCGCTGCTGCAGAGCCTGGGTGTGGAGGTGGTCGACGAACGGCCCTACGAGGTCGAGTTCGGCGACGGCAGGACGGCGTGGATCTACGATTTCGGCTTGCAGGCGCGTCCCGACCTGCTGCGAATGTCGTTGGACCGCAACATGGATGCCGAATTGGTGGAAACCGCCGACCGGCTCGATGTCCTCCATGCACAGGAACGCGGGCTGCGCGAGCGCTTCACCGAGGCGTTCGACGCCCTCTGGCACGGCAGGGCGGAAAGCGATCCGCTCAACGAGTTGGTGCTGCGTGCCGGACTGCAATGGCGGGCGGTATCGATTCTGCGCGCCTATTCGAAGTACTTGCAGCAGGCGGACTTTCCGTACAGTCAGGCCAATATCGCTCGCGTGCTGCTCGCCTCACCGGATATCGCGCAGCTGTTCGTCGGACTGTTCGAGGCGATGTTCGATCCGGATTCGGCCTCCTCGGACCGTGCGGACGAGTTGCGGGCCGCGGTGCGGAAACGGATCAACGAGGTCGTGAGCCTGGACGCCGACCGTATTCTGCGCGCCATTCTCGGTGTCGTCACCGCCACGCTGCGCACCAACTACTACGTGGTCGACGCCGATGGCCGGCCGCGTGACTATCTGTCGATGAAGGTTGAGCCACACGCGATTTCGGAGCTACCGCGGCCGCGGCCGCAGTTCGAGATCTTCGTGTATTCACCGCGGGTCGAGGGCGTGCACCTGCGCTTCGGCCCGGTGGCGCGCGGTGGGCTGCGGTGGTCGGATCGCCTGGAGGATTTCCGGACCGAGATTCTGGGTCTGGTGAAGGCGCAGGCGGTGAAGAACGCGGTGATCGTGCCCGTGGGCGCGAAGGGCGGATTCGTGGTGAAGCGCCCGCCCGCGCCCAGTGGCGATCCGGCGACCGACCGCCAGGCGTTGCAGAGTGAAGGGGTGGAGTGCTATCGCACCTTCATCAGCGGTCTGCTGGATGTGACCGACAATGTCGATCACGCCAGTGGCGAGGTGATTCCGCCGGCGCGGGTGGTGCGCCGCGACGGTGACGACACCTATCTCGTGGTCGCGGCGGACAAGGGGACGGCGACCTTCTCCGATATCGCAAACGACGTCGCCAAACAATACGGTTTCTGGTTGGGTGATGCGTTCGCGTCGGGTGGTTCGGCGGGGTATGACCACAAGGCGATGGGGATTACCGCGAAGGGTGCGTGGGAGAGTGTCAAGCGGCATTTCGCGGAGATGAATGTCGATACCCAGCGTGAGGAGTTCACGGTGGTGGGTGTCGGGGATATGTCGGGGGATGTGTTCGGTAACGGGATGTTGTTGTCGGAGCATATTCGGTTGGTGGCGGCGTTCGATCATCGGCATATTTTCATCGATCCGGATCCGGTGGCGGGGTCGTCGTTCGCGGAGCGGAAGCGGTTGTTCGGGTTGGCGCGGTCGTCGTGGGCGGACTACGACACCTCGCTGATCAGCGAAGGCGGCGGTATCTGGGATCGCACCGTGAAGGCCGTGCCGGTGAGCCCGCAGATCCGGCGCGCTCTGGGTCTCGACGAGGACGTCGTATCACTGTCGCCGCCGGACATGATCCGGGCCATTCTGCGGGCGCCGGTGCAATTGCTGTGGAACGGTGGAATCGGTACCTATATCAAGGCCAGTACCGAGTCGAACGGCGATGTCGGCGACAAGTCCAACGACGCTGTGCGCGTGAATGCGAGTGATCTGCGCGTGCGCGTCATCGGCGAGGGCGGCAACCTCGGCGTCACCGCATTGGGACGGATCGAATTCTGCAAACTCGGTGGCAAATGCAATACCGACGCCCTCGACAATTCCGCCGGCGTCGACTGCTCGGACCACGAGGTCAATATCAAGGTGCTGCTGGACGGGGTCGTCTCCGCCGGTGAACTGCCGGTCGGCGATCGCAACCCGCTGCTGTCCTCGATGACCGACGACGTTTCGGACATGGTGTTGCGGGACAACGTTTCCCAGAATTACCTGATGGGGATGTCGCGCACCGAGGCGCCGCGCATGCTCAACGTGCATATGCGGGTGATCGAGGATCTGGAACAGCGGCGGGGTCTGGATCGGGAACTGGAAGCCCTGCCCTCGACGAAGGAGCTCGCTCGTCGCGCGGAGGCCGGGACCGGTCTCACCTCGCCGGAACTGGCGAACCTCCTGGCACACGTGAAGTTGTCGCTGAAGGCCGATCTCCTCGACAGCGATCTGCCCGACAGCGCGTACTTCGCCGCGCGGCTGCCGAAATACTTCCCGTCGGCGTTGCGCCAGCGATTCGGCGGTGCCATCAAACGTCACCGGCTGCGCCGCGAGATCGTCACCACCATGGTGGTGAACGAGATGGTCGACCTCGGTGGCATCACCTACGCGCACCGGCTCAACGAGGAAATCGGCGCCAGCGCAACCGATGTGGTGCGCGCCTTCGCGGCCACCAGCCAGATCTTCGACCTGCATTCGCTGTGGCAGCGCATTCGCGCCGCCGACGTGCCGACGGCGGTGAAGGACGAATTGGAGCTGGAAACCAAGCGCACCCTGGACCGCGCGTCGCGCTGGTTGCTGAGCAACCGTCCGCAGCCGGTCGCGGTCGGCGCCGAAATCCACCGCTACAGCGGTCCGGTCCGCGAACTCGCGCCGAAGGTCCCGGGATGGTTGCGCGGCCATCACCTCGACACATTGACCGAAGCCTCCGCCGAGATCGTCTCGCGTGGCGTACCGGAGGATCTGGCCACCGAGGTCTTCGGTCTGCTCAACCTGTTCCCGCTGCTCGACGTCGTCGATATCGCGGATATCACCGACCGCAGTGGCGAAGAGGTCGGTGCGCTCTACTACGCGCTCAACGAGCACCTCAAGATCGATTGGCTGCTGCAGGCCGTGAGCCATCTGGAGCGCGGCGATCGCTGGCACGCCTTGGCCCGGCTCGCCCTGCGCGACGATATGTACGGGTCGCTGCGGTCGCTCACCCTCGACGTGCTGTCCGCGGGTGATCCGGAGGAGACCGCGGAGGAGAAGATCGCGTACTGGGAGTCGAAGAACCAGTCCCGGCTCGGCCGCGCGCGGGCGGCGCTGTCGGAACTGTTCGCCTCCGGAGCACACGATCTGGCGACGCTCTCGGTCGCGGCGCGGCAGGTCCGCAGCATGGTCAGCGGTGTGGGGGCGCAGTCGGAGGTGCCTCGCTGAACGGCGGTCGAGCCCCGAACCTGCATACTGGTTAGCCGAAGCGGTCCCGACATCGGAGTCGCACGCCGCTTCGGCTTGCTCGTCCGCCCGCGCAGGCACGCCGCACGATGCGCGCGGGCGGAATCCGATCGGAGGTGAACAGCGTGACCAGTGTCGGCTCGGTGAACGGGGCCCTGAAGGCAGGAGGCACCGTCGTCCTGCCCAAGCGTTTCCACGCGAAGGTCGATGTCCGGTGGTCGGATATGGACGTCTTCCAGCACATCAACCATGCCCGCATGGTGACATTGCTCGAGGAGGCGCGTATTCCGTGGCTGTTCGAGGGGGAGCGGCCCACCGCGGGGCTGCGTACCGGCTGTGTCCTGGCCGACCTGCACGTTCGCTACCGCGGCCAACTCCGGCACGAGGACACGCCGCTGGATGTGGCTATGTGGATCGAACAGCTGCGCGCGGTCGATTTCACCATCGGCTACGAGGTCCGCGCGAACGGCGTGGCACTGGATTCACCGCCGGCCGTGCTCGCCAGCACCCAGATCGCGGCCTTCGATATCGACACCCAGCGGCTGCGCCGGCTCACCGACGAGGAGCGCGAATATCTGAGCCTGTGGCGGGCCGAATAGCGGCGACGACACCCGAGGACGACATCGGTTCGATGCTGCGCATATCCGATCCCGCCGAGCGGGAGAACCTCGCGACCTTTCTCACCCACGCGATCCGGCTGGATCCGACTGCCGTCGTGCGGTTGCATCGCCGCGGCGACCGCTACGTCACCGCGTGGGCGGCAACCGGATTCGAGGTCTTGGCCGCGCGCACGGTGGTCGGCGAACTGGACGTCGTGGACGTCACGGTCGCCGGTGACGCCGCGTTGTCCGGACTCGAACGGCCCGCCGCCGACGGGCGCATCGAGGTGGGGTATTCGATGGATTCGGCCTGGCGCACCGCTTTGCCACCGGCTGTGGGTTTCGCGCATATCGACGATGTTCCGGCCCGGAGCCTGGTCGAACTCGCCGAACGCGGTGCCCGGGTGGCAGCCGAACACGGTGCCGGCCACGGTCCGCCGGCCTCGCTGCTGGAGCAGACGGTGCTGACCGTCACCGGCGGCGACGAGCGCGTCGAGGTCCCGATGCGCGTCGTCTTCGCGCTCACCGCAATGGATTTCATTCCGCACGCAGGCGGCGAAGCCGACTCTCGCCGCATCGCGCCCGCTGAGACCGTGCGGGTGCGGGCAACCCGCAGCTGGCTGCGGCTCGACGCGCGTTACGGCTCGGTCGCTCGTCGCCGCAGTGGGCCGCTGCTGGCCGGGTGATCGGCGCCCGGTAGTTCACTTCCCTTCCGCCACAGCGGTTTTCCACCACGCGACGGTGCCCGCCGCGACCTCCGGCAGTGGCGTCGGCGCCAGGCCGAGCAGTCGCTCACTGTGGGTGGAATCGAGTCTGAAGGGCCGCTCGAACTGGTAGTTCATCTCTGCCAGCTCCCGCATCATCGAGCTCACGATGCCGGCCGTGCGCAGTGTCCAGCCGGGCAGCGCAACAACTTTCGGCATCGGCATCCGAGCGGCCTCGGCCAGCGCGGCCACCAGTTCGCGCATCGTGACCGCCGGGGCGGTCGGGGCGTGCAGGAAGGTGTTCCACAGGGTGCTGTCGGCGGCCGCCCGGATCATGGCCGCGGCGAGATCGGGCATATAGGTGAACGAATGCGGTAGATCGGCCTTGCCGAAGATCTGAACGGTCTTGCCCGCCAGGATATTCGGCACCATCCGGTCACCGGCGTGCGAGGTGCGCACATGCGGCCCGATGAAATCGGAGGCGGCCACGCTGACCGTCGGCGTCGGCGATGCCTCGCGAGCGCGCAGGAGGTGCACCCGGATCGCCGGTTTGCCGAAATCCGCAGTGCGGGGCATTTTTTCGGTCATCGGCCGGTCGACCGGGCCGTAGGAGTACAGGCTCTCCGGAAACACGACGACTGCCCCGGTGCGCCCCGCGACGTCCAGGATCATCTGTTCGGCGCCGGGCAGTTCCGCCCGCCAGGTCCGCGCGGAGTATTGCGAGGCGTGGATGCAGTGGTAGATCGCGGCGGCACCGTCGACCGCGGCGGCAAGCTGGTGGCGATCGTTGACGTCCACCGAGCGTCGCTCGACGAGCGGATGGTCCGGACCGCTGCCCGACCGGGTCAGGATGCGGACCGTCGACCCGGTGGCGGCGAGTTGTTCGGCGATCGTGGTGCCGACGGGTCCGGCTCCGGTGACGACATGTAGATCCGACATAGTGGGCTCCAATCACTTTCGAGAGCACCGCTCTTGTGCTCGCAGACGAGTGTGCCTCACATCCGTGAATATTTCAAGAGCAGCGCTCACGATTGTGATCGGCGCGCTGTTTCAGGGTCAGGCAGCGCCCTCGCCCAGGTACTGCAACCACACCGGATCCAGATCCGAGGTGGTCGACAGCAATCGCCAATGCGGCCCGGTCGGCGAGACCAGGGGGTGCATGAGCGTCCAGCCCAACTCGCTCAGGAGTTTGTCGGCCTTGCGGTGATTACAGGGAGCGCAGGAGGCTACGCAGTTCTCCCAGGAATGCGCGCCCCCGCGACTGCGTGGAATGACATGGTCGATGGTTTCGGCCTTTCCGCCGCAGTACGCGCAGCGATAACGATCCCGGTGCATGAGAGCCGCGCGGGTCATGGGGACCCGGGCGCGGTAGGGGACTCGCACGTAGTTGCGCAGCCGGATCACCGACGGCAGCGCGACCGAGGCGCCGGCGGAGTGGACGACCGGGCCCTCGGGATTGTGATGAACGGTATCGGCCTTGTCGCAGACCAGTAGCACGATGGCCCGCCGGGCGGGCAGTGCTGTCAGTGGCTCGTAGGTGGCATTCAGAAGCAGTACCCGGCTCTTGGACCAGGCGGTAGCTGCGGATTCGGTGTTTCGGTGCGTGATCGCACCCGGGGACGAATGTCCCGGTGACGCGGACGGATGTCCCGGAGAGGAATATGCGGAGAGGATATGCAGCGGAGTAGCCCCCGACCCACGATTGTGGACATCGGCGGGCTGGAGTTGTCGGTGCGTTCTCGCCTCGTGTGACCGGGCGCCGTGCCGCTGCTTCATGGATGGACCCCGAATTCTGCTAGGTCGGTTCGTGTGCTGATCGGCAGACACTGTCACCAAGTTGACCACGGAACGTGCCCGTGTGCACAGTGATTTCGGTGCCGAAATTCGGGCCGGGTGCGCGGATCGCCGGTGGTCGACGCGGTGCGGCTCGGTATCCGCTGCCCGGATACCGGTGTCGGAGGCGATTATCTGCCGTGTGGCCGTCCCCGCGGCGACCGTCGTCTGAACGTCGCGTGATCCGCCGGTGACCGTCGGGCGGCTGCCGCACGGGTGGGCCGTCCGCGGGCGGTGCGGGCACAATGGTGGGCGGATACGGGCAGGCGAGCAGATCGAGAGGGTCGATGACTTCCGGCGAACAGACGGCGACATCGTTCTACGAGGCGGTCGGCGGGGCGGAAACGTTCCGGCGGATCGTCGCGGCGTTCTATCGGGAGGTGGCCGCCGACGAGATCCTGCGGCCGATGTATCCGGAGCAGGACCTCGGCCCGGCCGAGCGCCGGCTGCGCATGTTCCTCGAACAGTACTGGGGCGGCCCGCGCACCTATTCCGACGAACGCGGACATCCCCGGCTGCGCATGCGGCATATGCCGTTCAGTATCGGACCGCTCCAGCGTGATGCGTGGTTGCGCTGTATGCACATCGCGATTGCCGAGATCGAGCCGGACGTTCTCGACGACGAACATCGGCGTGCGTTGCTCGACTACTTGGAGATGGCCGCGAATTCGCTCATGAATTCCCCCATGTGAGCCGGGCCGGGATTCGACTGTGACAGCGTCATCGGCCGGCGGACGGGCTGAGCTCGCGGCAGTGGGGGACGCCGCGGGGCATACGGAGGAATCGGCGCCACCCTGGTGGCGTTCGGCGGTGTTCTATCAGATCTATCCGCGCTCGTTCGCCGATGCTTCCGGCGACGGTGTCGGTGATCTCGCCGGCGTGCGCGACCGGCTCGGCTATCTGGAACTGCTGGGCGTCGACGCGCTGTGGATCTGTCCGGTGATGCGTTCACCGATGGCAGACGGTGGATACGACGTCAGCGATCCGCGCGATATCGACCCGCTGTTCGGCGACCTCGCGACCATGGACGAGCTGATCGCCGCAGCCCACGAGCGCGGCATCCGGGTGACGATGGATCTGGTGCCCAACCACACCAGCGACCGCCATCCGTGGTTCGCGGCCGCGGTGGCGGCCGCCCCCGGCAGCGCCGAGCGGGCCCGCTACCTCTTCAGCGACGGTCGCGGGTCCGACGGCTCGCAACCGCCCAACAACTGGCCCAGCATCTTCGGCGGTCCGGCGTGGACGCGCATCACCGAGCCCGACGGGACGCCGGGGCAGTGGTATCTGCATCTGTTCGCACCGGAACAACCGGATCTGAACTGGGACAATCCGGAGGTCGTCGCCGATTTCGAGCAGACCATGCGGTTCTGGCTCGATCGCGGCGTCGACGGTTTCCGCATCGATGTGGCACACGGCATGGCCAAACCGCCCGGACTGCCCGATATGGATCCGGTCGTGGTGGCAGCGGTGGGACTCTCCGCCGACCCGTCGGCCACCCATTCGGCCGACCCGTCGGTCACCCATCTCGCGGACGCCGACGCGAAGTTGCTGGTGCACGACGACAGCGATCCGCGTTTCAACAATCCGGGGGTCCACGACATCCACCGGCGGCTGCGCAAGGTGGTCGACGAGTACCCGGACGCGGTGTCCATCGGTGAGGTGTGGGTCGAGGACAACGTCCGGTTCGGCGAGTACGTGCGCCCGGACGAACTTCACCTCGCCTTCAACTTCCGGCTTGCCGAGACACCGTTCGACGCGGTGAGAATTCGTGCGGCAGTGGAGAATTCGCTGGAATCGGTAGCGCGCGTCGGGGCCATCCCGACGTGGACGCTGTCCAATCACGATATCGAGCGGGAGGTGACCCGCTACGGCGGCGGCGCGTCCGGCATCGCCCGTGCACGCGCGATGATCATGCTCGAACTCGCGCTTCCCGGGGCGGCTTTCGTCTACAACGGCGCCGAATTGGGGCTGCCCAATGTCGACGACCTGCCCGAGGAGGTGCTGCAGGACCCGGTCTGGGAACGCTCCGGCCACACCGAACGCGGGCGTGACGGCTGCCGGGTGCCGATTCCGTGGGAGGGGACCGATCCGCCCTTCGGATTCAGCGCCGGTCCCGACTCCTGGCTGCCCATTCCGGCGGAATGGGCCGATCGGACCGTGGCGGCGCAACGCGAATCGCCCGACTCGACGCTGTCGCTGTATCGGGACGCTCTCCGAGTACGCGGTACCCGAGCCGAATTCGACGGCGACACGGTCGACTGGCTCGACGCGCCGGAGGACTGTCTCGCCTTCCGCCGGCCGGGTGGACTGATCTGTGTGCTCAACGCCTCCGCGGCTCCGATCGCGCTGCCCCCGGGCACGATGCTGCTGGCGAGCGCGCCGCCGCACGGTGCCCTGCTCGCACCGGACTCGACGGCCTGGTTGGTGTGACACGGGCGGCTCGGCGCGGACCGGCAAACCACGATCGTCTACCGTTGAGCTGTGAGCATTCTCGAAACAGTGCTGATCTTTCTCGGCATCCCGCTGGTGATCTACGCGGTGATCGCCGGATTGTCGTTCCTCGGCAAACCGCTGCCCGGTGAGAAGCCGGTCCACTACGACCTCGGGAAGAAGTGGACCGCGGAGCCGGTGCTGTGGAGCGCGACCGATGAGGTGACCGCATTCGGTCACGGTGTCGCTGAGTCGGCGCATGGACATCATGCGGCCATCGAATCCGCTGGGGCAGATCTGATCGGAGGCCGGGCAAGTGGCAACTTCTAATTGGCCTGTGGTGGACCCGTCCACCCTGCCGCACGGGTACGCCATCACCCCCAGCGGGCGGGTATCCGGCGTGCACGAAGCCGGTGACGTGTTCAAGGAAGCGCCGTTCAACGACCATGAGCGGCTGCTGATGGACAACACCCTCACCGAGGCGACTCGCAGCACCAAGGTCCGGTTCAACATCTACATCGGCGATCTGGGCGCGGATGCCGCCGCCGGCGCCGACGCGGTGTTCCCGTCGACTCCCGAGGCGGCGCGTTCGGTGCTCATCGCCGTCTCGCCCAACGACAAGGCGGTCGAGGTTCGATCCGGTCGCGACGTCGCCGACCGTGTGAACGACCGGGTCTGCCAGCTCGGGGTCACCGCGGCGCTCGCGTCGCTGCGGCAGGGACAGCTCATCGACGGACTCGTCTCCGCGGTCCGCGTGATGGCGTCCGCGATCGGCCGCCCGAGCTGATTCGTCCGCACTGATCGGCACGCTCGCGCCGGTTCGCATCAGGGCCACGCACCCCTTCCCGGAACAGCCGGGAGGGGGTGCGGCTGTCTACGGACGACCCGAAATACGCTGTGAGCGTAAGTGAGCTCGCCCCGCCCGGCGGCAGCCGTAGGCTCACCACATGGCCGAGTACCCGAAACTGCATTCGCTCCCCGGCGGACGTGCGGACGAGTCTGCGCCCTCGACCCGGGCGGATGGCCCGGACGTCCCGGCGACACCGGCCGAGCCTGGCCCCCGACCCCAGCGAGACGTGCTGCGATCGGTGCCGTCGCGCCCAGATCGGCCTCGCGAACCCCGCGCCGCCCGGGAACCGCTGTGGCGTGAGGTACTCGGAGAACGGTTGCGCGAATTGCGCCGGGACCACGGCGAGACGCTGACCGAAACGGCGGGCCGGGCCGGGATTTCACCGCAGTACCTGTCCGAGATCGAACGCGGGCGCAAGGAACCGTCGAGCGAGATGATCGCCGCCCTCGCCGGAGCGCTCGGCACCACCTTGGGCGAACTGACCGCGGAGATCGCCGCCGACCTGCTGCGCGTCACCCGCCTCGCCCCGGTGCGCCCGCTGGCCGCCCGTCCACCGTTCGGTCCCACCATGCTCGCCCGCGCCGCCTGAGCGCGCACCACGCCTCACGGAGATCGCCTGCGCCGCCGCGATCCGTCGCTCGGCTGTGAATTACTCTCCTGCGCTGTCGGATCCGCTCAGCTGCGAGCGCCGAGGATGGTGTCGGCCAATCCGTATTCCACCGCTGCCTGCGCGGTGAACACCCGGTCGCGATCGGTGTCGTGCCGTAGGGTCGCGACTTCCTGACCGGTGTGGCGAGACAGGATCGTCTCGATTTCGGCGCGCATCCGGACGAGTTCGTCGGCCTGGATGATGAGATCGGGTATCGCGCCCTGTCCGCGCGTCGCCGGCTGATGCAGGACGGCGCGCGCATGCGGCAGCATCGCCCGCCGACCGTCGGCGCCGCCGGCCAGCAGCACCGCACCGACCGCGATGGCCTGGCCGACACAGGTGGTCGCCACCTGCGACGAGATGTGCTGCATGGTGTCGTAGATCGCGAGCATCGCCGACAGATCGCCGCCCTCGCAGTTGATGTAGAGGTTGATCTCCTGGCCCGCGCTCTCCGCGTCCAGATGCAGCATCTGCGCGATCAGCGCATTCGCCACCCCTGAATCGATCGGGGTGCCGAGGTAGACGATCCGCTCGGTGAGCAGGTGCGAATAGACGTCCATGATCCGCTCGCCGCGCGGGTGCTGCGCGATGACATTGGGAATGGTGTAGCTGGTCATGATGTGCCCCTATGCTTTCCCGGCCGAGATTCCGATGCGCTGGCGTTGCGGGATGACCTGGTCGAAGGAGTCGACGATGTGGTCGATGAAGCCGTACTCCCGGGCCTCGGTCGCGGTGAACCAGCGGTCGTGCAGCGAGTCCTCGTAGATGCGGTCGAACGGCTGCCCGGTGTCCTCGGCGATGAGTCCGAGCACGGTGTTCACCGTGTGGCGCAGATCGTCGGCCTGCACCTCCACCTCGCCCGCGCTGCCGCCGATGCCCGCCGACCCCTGATGCATGAGGATGCGGGCGTGCGGCAAGGCGTAGCGTTTGCCCCGGGTGCCTGCGGACAGCAGGAATTGCCCGGCGCTGCAAGCCAATCCGAGTGCCAGCGTGGAAACCTCGCAGGGCACCAGCCGCATCACGTCGCGGATCGCCAGCATCGAGGGCACCGAGCCGCCGGGGGAGTGGATCCACAGCGAAATGCCGGCGTCGGGGTTCTCGGCTGCCAGGGTCAGCAGCTGGGTGGTCAATAGGGTGCCGTTGTCGTCGTCGAGTCCACCGTCGAGTACGAGCACGCGCCGGGCGAGTAACTGCTCGCGCGACCGACGGTCGAACAGCGGAGTCGTGTTGTCGTGAGCCATGAAGCCACCGTGCCCGATCGGCGGGGGCGACGGCGGCTGTCGCTGCCGTGAGCAGATCCGCTCACAGCAGCGAACTTCTTGACCTCAACCGCTCTCGAGGTCCAAAGATGATCATCATGAACACGACGGACCAGAATCCGCTAATCGAGGACAACAGTGTCGACCATGCCGAGGACCGGGTGGCGATCGAGGCGCTCATCGCGAATGTCGAGACCGCGTTCAATACCAACGACGCCGAACTGATGGTGCGGGATGTGGCCCGTAATGCGGTGCTGGGCAACGCGGCCGGCATGCTCCTGCACGGCCGCGACGCGACGCTCGCCGCGAGCCGGGACGGATTGGCGGGATTCCTGAAAGACCAGTACGTGCGCTACGAGCTCCTCGGCATAACGTTCCTGCGGGCGGATGTCGCCATCGCGCACAAGGCCGCACGGGCGGTGACCGCCGATGGCGCGCCGATCGATGTCGACCCGGCGATGGTCGCGCTGTATGTGCTGACCAAGGAGGATGGCCGTTGGTGGATCGCGGCGCGGCACAACACACCGGTGCCTCGGCAGTGAACCGCGTCGCTTCGCGGTCCGGCGTTACGGCGCCCACCGATCGGTAGGCGCCGCAAGCAGACTCAGGCGGTGTCGGCGGCGCGGGCACGCAGCGAGCGTTCGATTCCCGCCTTACCCTCGATCACCAAGCGGCGCAAAGCCGGCGGGTGTTCATCGGCGAGGAACTTGTCGGCCACGGCCACGGCCTCCTCGCTGATGGCCCAGTGCGGATAGAGGCCGACGACGACGGTCTGTGCGACCTCGCTGGAGCGGCGCTCCCACACCGAGGCGATCTCGTCGAAGTAGCGCTGCACATACGGCGTGAGCAGTTCACCCTGCCCGACCGGCGCGAAGCCGCCGACGATCGCGCGGGCGGTGATGTTCGGGACGGAGTCGTCGTCCATCACGGTGCGCCAGGCCTTTTCCTTGACCTCGGCCTGGGGGCGGGCGGTGGCGGCCGCGGCCGCCTGGCGCCGGCCGGCGGCGGTGGGATCGCGCTCGAGTTCCGCGTCGATGACCGGGGTATCGGTGCTCTCGGCGTCGAGCTGACCGGCCGCCGCCAGCGCGCCCACGATCCGCCAGCGCAGATCGGTGTCCACCGCGAGGCCGGGCAGCGCGGCCGCGGCGGGGTCGGAATCCAGCAGCAGGGTGCCCAGCACCTCACTGTGCCACGGTGACAGGCGCGCGCCGGTGAGGGCGTTGACGAAGGCCAGCTGATGGTCCGAACCCGGTTCGGCCGCCCGGGCCAGTTCGAGGAGACGATCGGCGAAGGCCGGCCATCCGGTCTGATCGGCCCACTCGGGGTCGGCGTAGCTCGCCAGGGCGGTCTGCGCCTGCATCAGAAGCCGTTGTACGACACCGATTTCGGTTTCGGCGCCGATTCCGCGCTGCACCAGCGCCACGAAATCCCGGGCCCGCATCTCCGCCTGTCGGGTCATTTCCCATGCCGCCGACCAGCACAGCGTGCGAGGCAGGGATTCGGCGATATCGGCGATCCGCGCGATCACGGTGTCCAGTGACTGCGGATCCAGGCGCAGCGAGCAGTAGGTCAGGTCGTCGTCGTTCACCAGCACGAGCCGGCCCCGCTCGACACCCACGAGCTCGGCGACCTCGGTGCGCTCGGCGGCGTCGAGATCGAGCTCGACGCGCTTGGTGCGCACCAGTTTTCCGTCCCGGTCGTCGTAGACGCCGATGGCCAGGCGATGGACGCGGTACTCGCCGGCACCGGGTTCCGCGCCGCCCTGCACGACCGCGAATCGGGTGAACGTCCCGTCGGCGTCGACCTCGAAGTCGGGGCGCAGCGTATTCAGGCCGGTGGTCTTGAGCCACTGCGCGCCCCAGCCGGAAAGGTCACGCCCGGAGGACTTTTCGAGCGCACCGACCAGATCGTCGAAGGTGGCGTTACCGAAGGCGTGTGCGGCGAAGTAGTCCCGCAGCCCGGCCAGGAACGGCTCCAGCCCGACGTAGGCCACCAACTGCTTGAGCACCGAGGCGCCCTTGGCGTAGGTGATGCCGTCGAAGTTGACCTCCACGGCCGCCAGATCGGGGATGTCGGCGGCGATGGGATGGGTGGAGGGCAGCTGATCCTGCCGGTACGCCCACGACTTCTCCACATTGGCGAAAGTCGTCCAGGCGCCGGTGTATTCGGTGGCCTCGGCCTGGCACAGGACCGAGGCGAAGGTGGCGAAGGATTCGTTCAGCCACAGATCGTCCCACCACTTCATGGTGACGAGATCGCCGAACCACATGTGCGCCATCTCGTGCAGCACGGTCTCGGCGCGACGTTCGTAGGAGGCGCGGGTGACCTTGGACCGGAAGACGTAGTCCTCGAGGAACGTCACCGCGCCCGCGTTCTCCATGGCGCCGGCGTTGAACTCGGGAACGAACAGCTGGTCGTACTTCCCGAAGACGTACGGGACGCCGAAGTTGCGGTGGTAGAACGCGAAGCCCTGTTTGGTCTCGGTGAAAAGCCGTTCCGCGTCCATGAATTCGGCGAGCGAGGCGCGGCAGTAGATGCCGAGCGGGATCGTGGACTGATCGTCGGTGTACACATCGATCCACTTGGCGTACGGCCCGGCGATCAGCGCGACCAGATAGGTGCTCATCCGCGGCGTCGTGGCGAAGGTGTGCTCGACCACCTCGCCGACCGTGCGGGTGGCGGTCGCGGCGCCGTTGGAGATCACCTCCCAGTCGGCGGGCGCGGTGACCGTCATGTCGTAGGTCGCCTTGAGGTCGGGTTGGTCGAAGCAGGCGAACATCCGCTTGGCGTCGGCGGTTTCGAACTGCGAGTACAGATAGACCTTGTCGTCGGTCGGATCGACGAAGCGGTGCAAACCCTCGCCCGTATGCGAGTACACGCAGTCGGCCTCGACCACCAGGACGTTGTTCTCGGCCAGCTCGGTCAGGGTGAGACCCTCGGACTCGTCGTAGCCCGAAATGTCGAGTTCGGTGCCGTTGAGAACGGCCGAACGCACACCGGCGGCGACGATATCGATGAAGGTCTGCGCGCCCGGAGTGGCGGTGAACGTGACGGTGGAGCGCGAGAAGAACGTCTCGCCGGCGGTGGCCGCGGGACCGGTCGGCTGTCCGGTGAGGTCGAGTTCGACGCGATAGTTCTCCACACTGATCGTCGCGGCCCGCGCGATGGCTTGTTCGCGGGTGAGGTTCGGTGCAGACAAGGAGACTCCTTCGCTCGGACCGGTCGTGTGGACCACGCTGCGGATGCAGTCGCTGACGGTGCCCAGAATGCCACGTTCGCGCCCGCACGGCTGGGCCGACCGTGCATCCGCACCCCGTGCGAGACGAAACGCCGCGCGCCGCGCCACCGAGCGTCCGGTGCCGCCGGGGCGCTCGGTAGGCTGGGCGTTCGTGTGCGGCGGACAGCGAAGCGAGGAGGGCCGGTGAAGCACATTCACGCCGGTAAGGTGCGCGATCTCTACGAGGACGGGGAATCGCTGATTCTGGTCGCCTCCGATCGGGTCTCGGTCTACGACGTGGTGCTGCCGACGCCGATTCCGGACAAGGGGGCGCTGCTCACCCAGCTGTCGAACTGGTGGTTCGACTACTTCTCCGATGTGCCCAACCACGTGCTCTCGACCACCGACGTCCCGGACGAATTCGCCGGGCGCGCGGTGCGCGTGCGACCGCTGAAGATGGTGCAGGTGGAGTGCATCGCCCGCGGCTACCTGGTCGGTTCCGGCCTGCAGGAGTACCGGCGGACCGGCGCGGTCTCGGGGGTGACGCTGCCCGCCGGGCTACGGGAGGGAGACAAACTTCCCGAGCCGATCTTCACCCCGACCACCAAGGCGTCCGCGGGACACGACGAGCCGATCACGTTCGACGATGTGGTGAATCAAGAGGGTCGCGATGTCGCTGAGAAGTTGCGCGACCTGACCCTGCAGATCTACACCCGCGGCGCCGAGCACGCCGCGGGGCGCGGTGTGATCATCGCCGACACGAAGGTCGAATTCGGCTGGGACGGAGATGTTCTCACCCTCGGTGACGAGGTTCTGACCTCCGACTCGTCGCGGTTCTGGCCGGCCGACGAATGGGAGCCGGGCCGGGCGCAGCGCTCGTTCGACAAGCAGTTCGTCCGCGACTGGGCGACCTCCACCGGCTGGGACAAGGAGCCGCCCGGCCCCGAGATCCCCGCCGATGTCGTGGCCGTCACCCGCGAGAAATACATGGATGCCTACCAGCGCATCACGGGCAACACCTGGGCGTGAGTGCGGTCGGTCACGGTCGAAGCGATTGCGCCGCAGAAGCTTTCGCTGACGGCGGCCCCGGCGCGCCCGGCTACGAGGCGCGCAGCTTCGCCGCGCGCAGCCTGAGGTAGTCGCGCTCGGGCGTACTCGTGGTCAGGTGTGCTGCCGCCGTATAGGACTCGATCGCCGCCGCACGGTCGCCCGCCATCTCGGACAGGTGTCCCCGCACCGCCTCGAGTCGATGGTTGCCACGCAGGCGATCCGCCAGCGCGTTCGCCGATTCCAGCCCGGCTGCGGGCCCGTGCACCATGGCCACCGCCACCGCGCGATTCAGACTCACCATCGGATTGTCCGACAGTCGCTCGAAGATGTTGTACAGCAGGAGAATTCGCTCCCAGTCCGTCGCCGCGGCGCTCGGTGCCCGGGTATGCAGTGCGGCGATGGCGGCTTGGACGCGGTAGGGGCCGTCGAGTCCGGCCTCGACCGCCGCCGTCGCCAGCCGCATTCCCTCCCGGGCGCGGGCGCGGTCCCAGCGGGTGCGGTCCTGTTCGGCCAGCGGAATCAATTCGCCACTGGGACCCAGGCGTGCCGCGCGGCGGGCGTCGGTGAGCAGCATCAGCGCGAGCAGCCCCGTGACCTCCGGATCGCCCGGAAGCAGGCGGTGAACCTTGCGGGTCAGGCGAATCGCCTCCGCCGCCAGATCGGTGCGGTACAAGTGGGAGCCGCCGGTCGCGGTGTGCCCCTCGGTGAACATCACGTAGAGCACGTGCAGTACCGGCCCGAGCCGTGGGCCCCATTCTTCCGGGGTGACGGCGGACTCGGCGAACGGGCGCGGCAGTGCGGCGAGCCGCTTCTTCGCCCGCGAAATACGTTGCGCCATGGTTGTTTCCGGCAGCAGGAAGGCTCGGGCGATCTCCTCGGTGGTGAGACCGCCCACCGCGCGCAGCGTCACCGCGATCGCACTGGCCGGCGACAACGCGGGATGGCAGCACAGCAGCAGCAACGTCAACGTGTCGTCGGCGGCCGAATCGGTATCGGCGGGCGGCACGTCCTGCAGGGCAGCCGTCGTCTCGCGGGAGCGGCGTGCGATCTCCGAACGCACCGAGTCGATCAGTCGCCGCTGCGCGACCTGGAGCAGCCAGGCCCGCGGATTGTCCGGATAGCCCTTGTCCGGCCACTGGGTGACCGCGGCGAGCATCGCCTCCTGCACCGCGTCCTCGGCCGCGTCGAAATCGCCGTAGCGGCGCACCAGCATTCCCAGCACGCCCGGCGCGACCTCCCGCAGGAGCAGCGCGACCTCCTGCGCGGAGTCGTCGCGCTCCGACGGCTGCCCGCCTGGGACGGCCGGTACCTGTGATCCGGGCATGGCGCGGCGGATCAGGCCTCGGTCGCCGGGGCGTCCATCACCGCGCGCACCTCGATGTATTCACCGATCGGGGCGCCGCCCGGGCCCGGCGCGGCCGATGCCTGCGCGGCGATCTCCAGCGCCCGGTCGGCGCTGTCCACATCGACGATCCAGTAGCCCGCCAGGAATTCCTTGGTCTCCGGGAACGGGCCGTCGGTGACCACCGGCGCGGACCGCCCGTCGGCGCTGACGATACGGGCCTGATCCGGGAAGGCCAGACCCTGGGCATCGACCAGCTCACCCGATTCGCGCAGTGCCGCGCCGAGCGCGCGCTGGAATTCGATATGGGCCGCGATGTCCTCCGGCGGCCACTCGCCGATCGGAGTTTCGCAGTGCGCGGCAGGGCGGTAGGTCTTGAGCAGCATGTATTTCACGATGATCTCCTCGGATCGCCGGCGCGCCAGCGCGGCGCGCTCACGATCGGGTCGGTGCCGACCGCGGCTTCTAGACCTACCTCGGCTGTGATCGTGATCACAAATCTGTGGTCGTATCGGCGAGCGCGTCCGGATTCACCGGTTCGCCGCCGAGGATCAGCTCCTTGATCCGATCGGTGACATCCCAGACGTTGACGTTCATCCCCGCCAGCACTCGATTGCCCTGATCCAGCCAGAACGCGACGAATTCGCGGCTCGCCGCGTCGCCGCGAACCACCACGGAGGTCGTCGCATCCGGTGCGACGAAACCGGTGTACTCCATGCCGAGGTCGTACTGGTCGGTGAAGAAGTACGGCAGCCGGTCGTAGGTGGCGGGCCGGTCGAGCATCGTCAGCGCCGCCACGGCCGGCTGGTTGAGGGCGGTGGCCCAGTGTTCGACCCGCACTCGCTGCCCGAGCACCGGATGCTGCTGGTCGGCGATATCGCCGGCCGCGACGATATCCGGATCGCTGCTGGCCAGACTTTCGTCCACCAGCACGCCGCCCTCGACCGCGAGCCCCGCGTCGGCGGCCAGTTCGATATTCGGCCGCGCGCCGACCGCGATCAGCACCGCATCGGCGTCCACGACCGTGTCGTCGGAGAGGCGGACTCCGGTGGCCTTCCCGTCGGCGGTGACGATCTCGGCCGCCTTCACACCGCAGCGCAGATCGACGCCGTGCGCGCGGTGCAATTCGCCGAAGACCGCGCCCATCTCGTCGCCGAGAGCGGCCTGCAGCGGCACCGCGCCGACCTCCAGCACGGTCACCTCGAGACCGGCGGTCCGGGCGGCCGCCGTGACCTCCAGCCCGATCCAGCCCGCGCCGATGACTACCAGCCGCCGCGCCGAGCCGAACAATGAGATCAGCGCATCGGACTGCCCGATGGTGCGCAACATGTACACGCCCTCGGCATCGGCGCCGGGAATCGGCAGCCGGCGCGGGCGCGATCCGGTGGCCAGGGCGAGTTTGTCGTACGGCCGGGTCGAACCATCCGGCAGCGCAACCGTTTTCGACGTGCGGTCGATGGCCGTGACGGCGGTGCCGAGCAGCAGCTCGACATCGTGATCGCGATACCACTGCTCGGGATGCACGGTGAAATCGGCGAGCGACTTCTTGCCGAGCAGATGCTCCTTCGACAGTGGCGGCCGCTCGTAGGGGAGTTGCGCCTCCTCGGCGATCAACGTGATCGCGCCGTCGAACTCGTTGTCGCGCAACGACTCCGCCAGCTTCGCGGCGGCCAGACCGCCGCCGACGATGACGAACCTGGAATCTGTGGGCATGGGGAAACCTCCGGGCAGCGGGCAACCAGGGTCGTATCCGACCCTACTGTGCGATGCCGCGGCGATCGGGAAGTATCGCCAACTTCGCGGCGTTGACCAATGCTGAGGACGGGTGGCGTGCGGCCTCCCCACTGTTTCTTCGAAGGGACGAAATGTGAGCGATCAGACGACCACCGCCGGTTCCAGGGACCGCGTCGATTTCTGGTTCGATCCGCTGTGCCCGTGGTGCTGGATCACCTCGCGCTGGATTCTGGAGGTCGAGAAGGTCCGCGATATCGATACGCGCTTCCACGTGATGAGCCTGGCCGTGCTCAACGAGGGCCGTGACGACCTTCCCGAGCGCTACGTCGAAATGATGAAATCGGCGTGGGGGCCGGTCCGGGTGGCCATCGCCGCGGCCGAGCAACACGGTGAGAAAGTGCTCTCACCGCTGTACACCGCGATGGGCACCCGCATCCACAATCGCCGGGAGGAGTACGAGCGCGAGAACCAGGCCGACAGCCTGGCCGCGGTCGTCGCTGACGCTCTCGCCGAGGTCGGGCTGCCCGCCGAACTGGCCGAGGCCGCCACCAGCACCGAGTACGACGAGGCGCTGCGCAAGAGCCACCACGCCGGAATGGACAAGGTCGGGCCGGACGTCGGCACGCCGACCATCCACATCAACGACACCGCCTTCTTCGGCCCGGTGCTGTCGCGGATTCCGCGCGGCGAGGACGCGGGGAAGGTGTGGGACGGGGCGGTCGCACTGGCGTCCTATCCGCACTTCTTCGAACTCAAGCGGACCCGCAACGAGGACCCGCAGTTCGACTAGTGGATGAACGGCACGGGGCGCAGCACGCCCCGTGCCGGACGTGCGGCTACCGCGGCGGCAGCCCCGGAATTTCGCCGTATCCGGGGTAGCTGCCCGTCTGAGTGGGCGGTCCGGCCGGCGGCATCGGCTGCGGCGGGACGGCCGGTGGCGGATACGGCGGAGGCGTCGCCGTCATCGGTGGTGGCGGCGGACCGCTCGGCCGCAGGAACATCCGCCCGTGCCGGCTGCGATCGCGCAGCGCCCACATCCGCCACGTCAGCACCGGATGCGAGGCCATGGCGTTGACCACCCAGACGAAGAAGCCCTTGTCCTGTGGCGCGCGGTCGGCCATCTCGTCGAAATCGACCAGCGAGTTCAGATATTTGCCGCCCGCAAGGGTTCTCATCGCTCCGGGGGCGCCGAGATGCCGGTTGCAGAAGCCGTGATTGTCGGCGGTGTACTCCTGTGCGCGAATCAGCGAATTGCCGATGATCGGCAGGAACGGCACGAGGAACATGCCCAGCTGGCGCCAGTACGACACATGGCCGGCCGCGATATGGCCGACCTCGTGGCCGATGATGAAGGCCAGCGCGTCGGGGTCACGGGCCTGGCCGCCGATCTCGAACAGATCGCTGTAGACGACCACGTAGCGGCGGAACCCGTGCCCCGAGGCGAAGGCGTTGATCTGCCCGTTGCCCAGCACCACGTAGGCATCCGGGACGGTCGCCATGCCGAAGCGCGCGGCCGCCTCGACCACCAACCGGTATCCCTCCGGGAACTGGGTGGGCGACATCTTCACCGCATTGAGCCGCTGCATCGAATAGTTGGTGCCGCGGCCGAACCACAGCAGCAGCGGCGCGAGGATCAGCAGCAGGACGTAGTAGTTCACCGCACCGACGAGCAGGAACAGCAGCGCGATCAGATAACCGGTGACGGTGGCCAGAATCACCACGATCAGCAGCGGGATCTCCCAGCTGTGCCGGGCCGGCATCCCCCAGGGAGACAGTCCGCGCGTCGGCTGGAACGGCGGGACGTGCGGCGGCGAAAACGGTTGCTGCGGACCCCATCCCGGCGGTCCCAGCCGAGGATCCCACCCCGCCATACCGGTCACCGGATTCCACCCCGGTCCGCGCCCCTGCTGTGGTGACTGATCGGCCCACTGATCTTCGGACTGCATGGGCTGAACTCTATAGAGGATCGGAGAACCACCCCATGTGGAGCGAAAGCGCCCACCTGACAGAATCTCAGCCATGCGCGTATACCTGGGTGCCGACCATGCCGGCTTCGAATTGAAGAACCAAGTAAAGGATCATCTGACGCAGGCCGGTCACGACGTGGTCGACTGTGGAGCCCACGAGTACGACGCCGTCGACGACTATCCGGCCTTCTGCATCGACGCCGCTCGCCGCGTCGTCGCCGACCCGGGCAGCCTCGGCATCGTGTTCGGCGGCAGCGGTAACGGTGAGCAGATCGCCGCGAACAAGGTTCCCGGCGCGCGCTGTGCGCTGGCCTGGAGCGTGGAGACCGCGAAACTGGCTCGTGAGCACAACAATGCGCAGCTCATGGGTATCGGCGGCCGGATGCACAGCACCGAGGAGGCCTTCGCCATCATCGACGCGTTCCTGGCGACGCCGTGGTCGGACGAGGCGCGGCATCAGCGGCGCATCGACATCATCGCCGAATACGAGAAGTCCGGTCAGCCGCCGGCGGTGCAGAGCTAGCAGGCATCGAGCGGGCCGGGCCACGCGCCCGGCCCGTCCGGCCGCATGCGGGCCGGTGTGAGCGGAACGGAATTCGGGAGATGCCTGAGGGACATACGCTGCATCGCCTGGCGAAGCTGCATCAGCAGCGCTTCGCCGGCGGTGTCGTGCGGGTTTCCAGCCCGCAGGGGCGCTTCGCCGATGGTGCCGCCCTGGTCGACGGAGCCACCCTGACCAAGGCCGAGGCGTGGGGTAAACATCTTCTGCACCACTATGATTCGGGTCTGATCGTCCATGTGCATCTCGGTCTCTACGGCACCTTCACCGAATCGCCCGCGCCGCTGAGCGATCCGGTCGGCCAGGTGCGGATGCGGATGATCGGCGCCGGTAAGTCCGCGGCCACGCTGTACGGGACCGATCTGCGTGGTCCGACCGCGTGCGAGGTCCTGCACGCACCGGAGGCCGACGTCCTCACCGCCCGGCTCGGCCCTGATCCGCTGCGGCGCGACGCCGATCCCGATCGGGCGGCGCAGCGGATCCGCCGTTCGAACCGGTCCATCGCGGCGCTGCTGATGGACCAGTCGGTGGTGGCGGGTGTGGGCAATGTCTATCGAGCGGAAGTGCTGTTCCGGCACGGCATTTCACCGCAACGTCCCGGCCGCGCCGTTACGGCCGGGGAGTGGGATGCGCTGTGGGCGGATCTCGTCGCGTTGATGAAGGTCGGCGTGCGCAAGGGCGCCATCGTGGTGGTGCGCCCCGAACACGACCGCGGCGCGCCGTCGTATGCGGTCGGCAAACCGCGCACCTACGTCTATCGCCGAGCCGGTGAGCCCTGCCGGATCTGTGCGACCACCGTCGCGCATGCCGTGCTCGAGGGGCGAAACCTGTTCTGGTGCCCCACCTGTCAGCCGGCCTGAGTCGCCGGTATCGCCGCGGCGCGCCGCCGGAGCAGACGCGTGAGCGCGAGTCCGAGCAGCGCGACGGCGACGAGGACGTAGGTGTTGCCCAGTAGGTGCTGCCACCAGTTCCAGGTGAGCTCCCGGTCGCCACCGCCCGGCACCAGCACCTGTCCGATGAGGAACGGTGCGGTGACGGCGGCGATCGCGCCGGCCACCGCCGCGGCGGATCTGCTGGTGGACCACAACGCGGCGGTCACCAGCGCGGGTGCCACCCACACCCAGTGATGAGTCCACGACACCGGCGAAACCAGCAGCAGCACAGCGGCATTCACGAGCAGCGCGGCAACCGAGAGCCTCGTGATCGCGGGGGCGTTCCCGGGTGTGATCGGGGCGGCGGCGGTGCGCTCGGCGCGGAAGAGCAGGTACATCGCGACCGCGCCGGCGGCGGCGACGGCGAGCCCGAGACCCAGCCACACCGCCGCGGCCGCGGATTCGGGCAGGCCGAGCCGGTAGATCATGCCTTTGAGGGACTGGTTGCCGGCGTAGTAGGGCGCCCCGATGCGACCGGTGTCGACGATCGCGTGCAGCCAGTACTGCGTGGATGTCCGCGGGAACAGTACGAATCCGGCGAGCACCACTCCCGCGGCGGTCGCCGCCGCCGTTCCCGCCGCTTTCCAGTCCCGGCGAATCAGCAGATAGAGCACGAAGGCCGCCGGGGTCAGTTTCGTGACGGCGGCGATGCCGATCAGCACGCCGCGGGGCCAGCGCGGCTTCTCGGTCAGGCAGTCCAGCGCGACCGCGGCCATCAGAATGATGTTGATCTGCCCGAACCACAGTGTCGTGTGCACCGGCTCGAGCGCCGCCATCGCGATGACGACGGGGGTGATCAGAGTCGCTTTCGACCGCGGGTTCAGCTCGGGCCGGACCCGGGAGAGCACCAGCCAGATCGTCACCCACAGACAGGCCAGCGAACTGGCCGTCACCGCGACCTCCGCGAGCCAGAGCGGCATCACGGCCAGCGGAGTCATCAGCAGCGCTGCCGACGGGGGATAGGTGAACGGCAGGTCGGTGTGGCCGGCGACCGGTAGCGGCGGCCCGTACAGTGCGCCGTGGTGCAACCAGGCCAGGGTGTCGACCCGATACACCTGCAGATCGAGGAAACCGTGCAACGCCGAGATGAGCAGGGCAGCCGACACCGAGAGTAGAAGTCCGATCAGGATCGGGATGCGGGGGAAATATCTCGTATCGTCGGAATGCTGTTGGCGCAGCAGCTGACGCCGCTCCGCCCGCACCGTGATCATGAAGCTGAGACCGACCTTTCGATGTTCGCCGTTCGGCGCTCGGGCGCGGCGAACCACGTCGTGTAGAACAGGGAGATCACGGCCGCCAGTGCGGCCAGGACCGCGAGTCCGGACGGCAACGGATGGGCGGCCATGGTCTCTGCGAGGAAACGATAGGACAGCAGCAGCCCCGCGAAAACCCCGGCGCCGAGGGTCACCATGTGAATCCGTTTGCTGTCCCAGCCACGATCGGGTTCGCGCAGTGCCGATTCCACCGTGAGGGACAGGACCGCACCCGCCACCAGATCGCAGCCGTAGTGGTAGCCGAAGCCGAGCGTCGCCAGCAGCGTGCACACCAGCCATACCGCACCGCCCCAGCGCAGCCACCGCGGCCCGGTGCGCGAATGCACGAACAGTGCTGTGGCCCAAGCGGTGTGCATCGACGGCATGCAGTTGCGGGCGGTGCCGGCGTCGAAGAGCATCGGCGCCGGGGTGCCGGTGATCGCCGGCACCGTGTGCGGCCAGTCGCCGATCTGCAGGCCGTGGCCCAGCGGGCCGTAGGCGAAGACCGGGCCGACCACGGGAAACAGCACGTAGACGAGCGGCCCGACGATGCCCAGTACCAGGAAGGTGCGCAACAGATTGTGCCGTGGCCACGGCCTCGTCGTCACATTGCGCAGCTGCCACACCGCGACCACCACGGCGGCCGCCGGCAATTGGATGTACACCGCGTGCAACACGGTCGACGGGACCGGGCCCGCCGCGTCCAGGAGGCTGCCGACGACCCACGCCGGATCTCCCAGTGCGCGATCGGCATATTGCACGTACTGATCCAGTACGCGCGGACCGGCGGAGATGCTCACCAGCAGCCAGGTGTCGGCGAGCTTCGACGCCATGATCAGCAACACACCGAATGCGATGGCGCGCAGGGCGATCCGCCGTCGCCGGCCACGCCACCGAGCGACGGTCAGCACGAGCGCGGTCAAGACCAGCGTCGGGCCGGTTCCGATCGAGAGGTGCCAGTGGCACAGCGCCTGCACGCCGAGCACCAGCAGGTCCAGTACCGCGGCCGACGCGAGGCTGATGACGCGCACGCGCGCGGGCACGCCGACGCACGCGAGGCCCAGGCCCGCCCAGGTGACGAACGCCGATTGCGGGTCGGCCGCGTAATCGGCGAGGAGACTACGAAAGGGCCCGAGGGCGCCGTGCGCGGATGCCCACACCTGGGCGACGGTGAGCAGGACCACAGCGCCGACGACTGCGGCAGCGGCTCCTGCTCGGGGCTTTTTCCCACCCCCGGATAACGACGACGAGGGAACTACCCTCGCCTCGTGGTCGATCAACACTGAAGATCGATAACACAACGTAAACGGAGGCGCAACTTCCGGTTACCGGAAAGCTAAAAACCTCCGTCGAATCCGCCGAAGTCGCCTCCGTCGAAACCGCCACCGCCGTCGAAGAAGCCGCCCCCGTCGAAGCCGCCGCCGTCGTAGCCGCCACCCTGGTCGTAGCCGCCACCCTGGTCGTAGCCGCCGCCGTCGTATCCGGCGGTGTCGTATCCGCCCTGGTCCCCGCCGTCGAAGCCCTGCCCGGCATCCTGGCCCGCATCGAATCCGGCGTCATAGCCTGCGCCGTAACCGTTTTCGAAACCGGCCGCGCCGTAGCCGACGCCGTGCATACCGCCGAACAGCGCATCGAACAGCAGCACCGAGCCGACGCCCCAGGCGCCGGCCACCAGCGCGGTCTTCCACCACGGCTCGGAATACCAGCCGGCCGGGACCGGACGCCCGGCGACCCGGCCGCCCGGATAGTAGTTCGGAGTTTGCGGAGAAGGCGTCGGCGACGCTTCGATGCTGCGGCCGTCGAAGTCGACGGTGCGGTCCTCGGTGACGCGTCCGGCGGACCGCTGTCCGTCCAGTTCGGGGACCGGTGGGCCGGGATCGAGATTCATCGCGGTGCGGGCCGCGCGCACGTAGTACAGGCCCTCGATCGCGGTTTCCTTGGCCAGCCGAGCCTGGGTGACGGTCGTGGCCTGATCGATCTGCGATCCGGCGGCGTTGAGTCGTTCACCCGCATCCGCCAGCGCCTGCTTGGAGGCCTGGTCGGTCCCCGTGAGGTTGTAGACCTGGCCGCCGAGGCGTTCGATCAACCGGCGTGCGTCGGCCTTCGCGTCGGCGAGTTGGTTGTTGTCCCGGGTGCGTTGGTTCGAGCGCCCCGCGACCATCATCGCGACACACGCGATCAGGACGACGACCAGAAGGATCAGCAGCAGCCACACATCGACCAGAGTACGCGTCGGCGGTTTGCCCGAGGCTTGCTCTCAGCCCGCGACGGCGGCGTCGTAGGCGAGTCGGGCGGCGTCGTAACCGCCCGGCTCGCCGCCGGAATCGCCGAGCTCGGAAAGTGCGAACTGCCGCTTGCCGGCCGTTTTGGCCGAGTACATCGCCCGGTCCGCGCTGCGCAGCAGATCGGAGAAGTCGCACGGTCGCCCGGGTGGGGAGAAGGCGGTGCCGACGCTCGCGGACACCGGCACCGGTCCGGCATCGGTCGGCACCGGATCGTGCAGGGCGGTCAGCACGCGCATCGCCACCTCGGCGAGGGTGTTGCGCCGGGCGGGCAGGGCGAGGACGAATTCGTCTCCGCCGTAGCGGCATACGACCGTTTCGTCCGGGCAGGCCGCGCGCAGCCGCCGCGAGATCTCCACCAGCACCTCGTCGCCGACGGAATGGCCGTAGCCGTCGTTGATCTGCTTGAAGTCGTCCAGGTCGATCAGCAGCAGGCCCACGCCGCGGGTGTGGTCGGTGGCCATCACACGCACGCGTTCCTGCAACAGGGAGCGGTTGGCGAGGTCGGTGAGTGCGTCGTGGGTCGCCTCGTGCCGCAGCCGGTTCTGCAGCGCCGCGATCTCCTGTACGCGCACGGAGACCGCTGCCGTCAGATTGCGCTCCTGCTGAGCGAGGGCGCGTTGCTGCAGGGCCTCGGCATAGCTGTCGATGGCATGGCTGGCCACGAACGGCCACCGGGTCGCCACCAGGGAGCCGGGTTCACCCGGCGCGAAGCCCAGCAGGGCTCTGGTGGCGGGGGCGAGCATGCGGGTGCGATCGAAGGGCGCCTCGGCCAGCCGTCGCCCGATCGCGCGGGCGGCCGGAACCGGAAACGGTTCGGACTGTGCAAGATTCAACAATTCGTCGACGATGGCCGCGAACACCTGCTCGAGGTGTTCGGGCTCGACTGTCAGCCCGCTGCCGGCATAGACGGCACGAACCCAGTCCCGTGTCGTCGCCGCGACGTTCGCGGCGGTCTGCGTGTCGAGTTCGGCAGGCATCGCCGATCACCTCGCGCAGACGTCGTCGACGCCGGCGCTCCGGCCGGTCACGCCCTCCGGAACGCGCTCACTGCTTCGCGGTCGAGTACACCTTCGGCGCACGCTCACCGCCCCCTTTCCAGATACCCCCGTCCGGCAAAAAGGATCCTAGCAAGCCACTCGGCACCGAAAAACGCTGTTTTACAACCTGTTCCGATAAGTCACGAATGGCGATCGGCAGTGTGATCGACTCCGGGCCTGCGGCGTTACACCTTGCCTCAGCGTGTCGCTCGCGGCGTGTTGCGGGGGATGTTCACTCCTGAGTGCGCAGGACTTCGTGAAACGTTCTTATCGCAGGCCAGGGGCCTTGACGCGGGATCCCGGTCCGCGCGGTGGCGGCGAGCCGCCGGTGACGAGTATCACAGCAGGTTGCGAGAGTCCGGTCGGGGGGTGAGTGGCGCGATATCTCGTGGGCGCGATGCGCCACTTCGGCATCGCCGCGCTCGAAGTTCCGTCGTCGAAGTTTGCTGTCCAATCGCTACGGGCCTGCTCCGGGGGGGAGTTCGGCGCGCCGGTGAGCAGCCCGGTGGACGCGCCGGGCGAAAACCGGGTGTGCGATTGGCATTCCGGAAGTGAAGTTCGGTACAGTCCTACACGCAGACGACATCGTGGCGATCCCATTGGTGTCGTATGCCTGCGGGTGTAGTTCAATGGTAGAACCTCAGCCTTCCAAGCTGATGGTGCGGGTTCGATTCCCGTCACCCGCTCCGAGGTGGGGATTGTCGGCAATTCCCGGCCGCCGGATCCCGTCCATCGGGAGGCGCCAGCGCAACCGCTGGACGGAAACGGGATGTAGCGCAGCTTGGTAGCGCATCCGCTTTGGGAGCGGAGGGTCGCAGGTTCAAATCCTGTCATCCCGACCACAGATGACCGGGAATTTCCGCTCGGTCGTGGGCGCTGAACGAACAAGGGTCGCGTTCTGCGGCCGACCGGACGATCGCAACCGTACCCGGGTCCCGACAAGACGGTATTTCCGAAAGGAATGCTGACTATGGCGTGGATCGTGCTGGTGCTGTCCGGAGTCTTCGAAGCCGTCTGGGCCACCGCGCTGGGAAAGTCACACGGCTTCACCCGCCTCGTGCCGTCGCTGGTCTTCGCGGCCGCGCTCGTCGCCTCGATGTCGGGTCTCGCCTATGCCATGCGCACACTGCCCGTGGGCACCTCATACGCGGTGTGGGTGGGCATCGGGGCCGCGCTCACCGTGCTGTACGCGATGATGACCGGTGCCGAGCAGGCCTCGCTGGTGAAGATCGTATTGCTGCTGCTGATCGTCGCCGGGGTGGTGGGCCTGAAGGTGACCGGTTAGCCGCTCGAATCGGCCTGTCCCACGCCGAGCGGTATCCGCGGCGACATTCGCCGCGGATACCGCCACGTCGGCCACGCTCGACTCCGCCGGGTAACCCGCGTACCCCCGGCTGCCGATGTGCGTGTTATCGGCTGTGACGCGCCGGCCGGGCGGAGCCGGCCGAATGCGATTGCGCGTGAACGCGTTTCGTTCCAC
>NZ_BAFQ01000055.1 GCF_000308375.1 Nocardia aobensis NBRC 100429
ACCGCGCGATGCTGTTTGAGCTGGTTGATGCCTCGCTCGACCGCGTTGCGGTCCCGGTAGACGACCTTGTCGAACGCTGGCGGACGACCACCCGCCCGGCCACGATGACGCCGGTGCGCGGCCTGATCCGACGGCGTCGGGATAGTGACCTTGATCCCGTGGCGACGTGACCAGCCCCGGTTACCACGGCTGGAATACGCCTTGTCCGCCAGCACCCGCTCCGGCCGCATCCGGGCCCGTCCACCACCGAGTTTCGGCACCGAGATCGCATCCAGCACGGCCGTGAACTGCGGACTGTCACCAGCCTGACCGGGTGTGACAAGCAACGACAGCACCCCGCAGCCCTGCTCACACGCCAGATGCAGCTTCGTCGACCAGCCGCCCCGCGATCGGCCCAGCCCGTGATCGCCCGGTTCGGGTTCACCGTTGCCGCCCGGCGGTTCGGCCTGGCCGGCACTGTCACGGCGCGCACCGGCAGCATGCTGATGCGCGCGCATGATCGTGGAGTCCACACTCACCTGCCATCGGATCGAGCCTGCCGCCTCGGCGAATGCCTGCAGCAGTTTCAGCAGCAGCGCCCACACGCCGGCCCGCTGCCAACGGCGAAACAGTCCATACACCGCTGGCCAGGACCCGTACTCGGCTGGCACGTCGCGCCACGGCGATCCGACACGCACCCGCCATCGGATCCCGTTGACGAGCTGCCTTTTCGTCCATGCGGGAGGGCGTCCCGCCTTCTTGCCCCGGGGCAGCAACGGTGCCAGCCGGGCCCATTGGGCGTCGGTCAGGTCCGCGCGCCCCGTCACCGCTACGCTGGTC
>NZ_BAFQ01000054.1 GCF_000308375.1 Nocardia aobensis NBRC 100429
ATCGGGCTCCATCCAGTCCGGATCGGCAACGGCACCCGCGCAGACGCCTCCTGTAGCACCGAGTCAGACGGCTCCGGTAGCACCGAGTGCCGTGCAGCCGGGGTCCGCGCACCCGGGGTCGACGCAATCGGGAGCCGTGCAGCCGGGAACTGCACAACCGGGTTCCGCGCAGCCGGGATCCGCGCAGCCGGGATCCGCGCAGCCGGGTTCGGTGCAGCCCGGGCAGGTGCACTCGGCTGGGGTCCGTTCCGGCGCCGAAGCGCCTACGACCACCGCCGACGTCTCGACGTCCCAACCTGCCGCGCCGGCCGAGACATCCACTGCGAGCTGGCATTCCGCGTCCCAGGCCGCGCCGGCCACCTGGCAGCAGGCCGCGACTTCGCCGCAGACCGCCGCGCCCGCCTCCTACTCCGCGACATCGCCGGCCGCCGCCCGGGTCCCCGACCGCGTCGAGCGCGGTGTGCAGAGTTCCGAGCGCGTCGAGATCCTGCCCGCCGCATTGACTTCCGCGGAACTGCTGGCCGATATCGCCGCGGCCCATCGCGCCCAACTGAAGTCCACCAGCGGTGTGCGTGGCGCGCTGAACAAGGTCGGTTTCAATCTCGGCCTGTCGCCGTCCGAACAACGGAAACAGGATCGCCGCGGCCGAATTCGCCGTCAGCTCAACAGCACCTATCAGATCGCGGTGATCAGTGTGAAGGGCGGCGTCGGACGCACCACGGTGACCGCGGCCCTCGGCTCCACCTTCGCCCGCCTGCGCCCGGACCGGGTGGTGGCGATCGACGCGAATCCCGATTTCGGCGATCTGCCGACCCGGACCCGGCCGCATCCCTACGGTCTGACGCTGCGGGATCTGGTTCGCTCCCCGAATCTCGAGGCGTTCTCGGCGGTGCATTCGTTCACCTCGATCAACGATGCCGATCTGGCCGTCGTGGCCTCACCGTGGAATACCGAATCGGTCGAGGCGCTCTCCGGTGGCGAATACTCCGCCGCCGTCGAGATCTTGCGCCGCCACTACAACCTGATGCTCGTGGATTGCGGTACCGGAGTGCTGGATTCGGCCACCGGGAGCGTTCTGAACACCAGTGACGCGGTGCTGGTCGTCACGCCCGCGACCGTGGGCGGGGTGAAGGGTGCGGTCGCCACCCTCAATTGGCTGAATTCGCATGGGATGCAACATTTGATCGCCAAATCGATCGTCGCGATCGTCCACCATCATCCGGTGAAGCCGACCGTCGAGGTCGACCAGATCGAGAAGCTCTTCGCCACCGCCCAGCGGCCCACCTTCGAACTGCCCTACGACGCGCATCTGTCCGAGGGCGGCGAGATCGACCTCCGCTTGCTCGACGAGGGCACGGGCCTGGCGTTCGAGGAACTCGCCGCCGCGCTGGCCGACGGCTTCCCGGGTTCGCCGATGGCCGGCGGCGATCGCGGAGGGTGGCGATGACCGCTGCCTACGCGACCGCCCCCGCGGCGGCGGCGCCCACGGCCGAGGTGGCGCGCGCCCGGATCGCGATCATGGTCGCCACCTACCAGGTCGATGTGGTGGTGCCGACCAAATTCACCATCGAGACCTTCATCGACGATCTCCTCGGCGTCCTGTCGCGCGCGATCGACGACGAGAACGTGGATTTCACTCCGCCCAGCGGACAGTGGAGTCTGGCCCGGCCGGGCGAGCCCCCGATTCCCCGGTGGCGCAGTCTGGCCGATCACGACGTGGTCGACGGCACCGTGCTCATGCTCACCGCGGTGGAGTCGGCGGAGATGTTCACCCCGGTCGTCGAGGACATCACCGACGCCCTGGCGATGATCAACGAACGCGAATTCGCCGAATTCGACCGTGGCACCGTCGCGATCGTGGGTGTCAGTGCCCTGGGCGTGGGTGCGGTCGCCGCGGCCGGAATGCTGGCCTGGTCGTGGACCGAGACCGGCTCGGTGTGGTGGTGCGGGCTGCCGGCACTGCTGCTCGGCGTGGCGTACTGGGTGGCGGCGCTGGTCGTGCGCGGGCGGCGGGTGGCACCGGGCATTTCGCTGGGCCTGGCGCTGTCGGCCGTGCCGCTGCTGTCCGCCGGCGGGGCGATGCTGGTGCCGCCCGCCTACGGGGAGCCGGGCGCGTTCGCCGCCGCCAACATCGCCGCCGGGGCCGTGGTGGCCGCGGTATCGGCCGCGACCATGATGCGCGTGACCCGTTTCGGGATCGCCACACTGATGTCGGTCACCGTGCTGGGCGTGGTGATCACCGCGGCCGCGGTCCCGGCCACCTATCTCGATATCGCGCTGCGGCAGGTCACCGCCGGTCTCGTCTTCGCGGGCCTGATCGTGCTGACGGCCGCGCCCCGGCTGGCGGTCGTGATCGCGCGCATCCGCCCGCCGGATCTGCCCGATCCGGGCAGCGAGGTGGCGCCGTCGACCCTGACCGACATCTTCGACGCCGAGGCCGCCCGTGAGGCCGATCCCGAACTCGAGGAACAGGACGAGCGCGATCGGCGCCGGGCCCACTCCGGGATCGAGGCTCGCGCCCGGCTGGCCGTGACCAGCCTGCGGGGACTGATGGCGGCGGTCGCGGTCCTGCTGTCGGTGTCGACGGTCGTCACCGCCGCGGCGAGTCCGGGCGGGGTCCGCGAAATTGTGCTGGCCGTGGCGGTCGCCGGAATTCTGGTGCTGCGCTCCCGCTGGTTCCCGGATCGCGTGCAGGCCCTCGCACTGGTCTCGGCCGCCGCCATCACCCTGACCGGTCTCGGATTCGTCCTGGTCGGTGCCTACCACACCCCGGGTGCCCGGCTGGTGGTCGTGCTCGTCGCGGTGGCCGCGGCGGTGGCGGCCTGCGTTGCGGCGCTTCGGCTTCCGGGTACGCGTCTGTCGCCGGTGACCCGCCGTGTCATCGATCTGATCGAGTACGCCCTGATCGTGATCGTCCCGGTGATCGCGTTCTGGATCATGGGCATCTACACCGCCATGCGAGAGATCTGATGCGTCCGATCCGATCCGCGAGCACGGCGCTGGTCGCGGTGCTCCTGCTGCTGGGCGCCGGTCCGGCCGCCGCGTTGGACCCGCCGGACGTGGTGGTCGGCGCGGCGCCGCCCGACGGCCCGCCCGGTCCCGAGGTGCCGACCAAACAGGACAAGGGCTGCCTGGCCGTCGGCCTGCTGCCCAACAGTGACGTGAAGCAGACGCCGCCGCCCGAACAGGCGCTGGATCTGCGCCAGGCGCGCGCGCTGAGCCGCGGCGGCGGGGTGACCGTCGCGATCGTCGATACCGGCGTCGGCCCCAACCCGCGGCTGCCCAATCTCACCGGTGGTGGCGACTATGTGGCCGCCGGGGGCGACGGACTGTCGGACTGCGATGCGCACGGCACGCTGGTCGCCGGAATCATCGGCGCCACATCCGATTCCGCCGACGGGTTCAGCGGTGTCGCACCGGACGCCAGGCTGGTGTCGATCCGCTACCGGTCGGGCGCCTTCAGTCCGGAACAGCCGCAGGGGGACGAGGCCACCGCGGCGCCGGCCCGCGAGTTGCGCAATATGGCCCGCGCCATCACCCACGCGGCGAACCTCGGCGCCGGGGTGATCACGGTGTCGCTGCCGATCTGTGTGCCCGCGGATTCGAAACTCGACCAGTCGATGCTCTCGGCGGCCATCGGATTCGCCGTGCACGTGCGCGGCGCGCTCATCGTGGCCGGTGCGGGCAACACCGGTAGCTCGGGATGTCAGCAGAATCCGCCGATCGATCCGAGTCGCCCGCGCGATTCCCGGAACTGGGGTGCGGTGCAGACGATCTCGTCACCCGGATGGTTCGGCCCGGATGTGCTGACCGTCGGCTTCACCACCGCCACCGGCACTCCGATGGCGGATTCGCTTGCCGGACCGTGGGTTTCGGTCGCCGCGCCCGGCACCGGAATCGAATCGCTCGGCCCGGGCGGCGGTGGCCTGATCAACGGCGTCGGCGCGCCCGACAAACTGGTCGCCGTCGGCGGCGCCTCGTTCGCGGCGGCCTATGTGAGCGGCGTGGCGGCGCTGCTGCGATCGCGCTACCCGAACGAGACGCCCCAGGAGATCGCCGCACGCTTGCAGGCCAGCGCGCACGCACCCGCTCGCGGCATCGACAACTCGGTCGGTGCGGGCATGATCGATCCGCTTGCGGCACTGAGCCTTCGGACCGCACCACGACAGCCGGCCGGCCTGTTCCGCTCCACCGAACTCATCGTGCCGCCGCCCGCGCGCGCGGCCGACCGCCGTCCGGCGATCGTTGCCGGGATCGTCATCCTGGCCGCGCTCGTGGCCGGGGTGGGAGCGAGCTACGCCGGCACGGTGATCGGGAGACGCCGTTGAGCGTGGCGAACATCCGAATCGGCAGTCCGGAGGGCGGGCCGATCGTGACGGCTTCGATCGCCGCCAGTTTCGTGCTGGTCGGTTTGTGGGGTCGCGCACCGCTGTGGGTAGGCCCGCTGGTGGTGGTGGCGATGGCGGGCGCGGTACTGGTCCGCGTCGATGGGCGTACCGCGGTGCGCTGGTTCCTGGACTGGTGCGCGTACCGGGCCGGTATGGCGACGCGGGCCCGGGAGCGAGCCCGGCCGCGCGAGATCCACGACGTGGAGGTCGCCGCCGGCGTGTGCGGTATCCACACCGACGAGTCGACGCTGGTCGCGATGATCCAGCTGGCGCCCGACCTCGATCTGCCCACCGTGATCGGCGAGGAGACGCTCTACACCGAGGACGTCGTACCGATCGACACGCTGGTCTCGATGCTGGACCAGTACGGGATCGCCGTCGACATCGACATCGTGACCACCGGCCAGCGGGTCCGTCCGGCCACCAGCTACAGCATGCTCTACGACCAGCTGATCGGTACCCATCCGGTGGTGGGGGAGCGGATGACCTGGCTGGTGTTGCGCCTGGATCAGCAGCGCAATCTCACCGCGCTGGCCCGCCGCGGACCGGCCGAGGTCACCGGCCCGAAAGCCCTGGCCACCGCGGCACATCGGATCGCGTCCCGGCTGCGCGAGCGGGGCATCTCGGCACACGCCCTGCCCGCGGACGCGTTGCGGGAGGCGACCCGGCTGCTGCACGCCGGGGTCGAACCGGCGGAGTTGCGGGAGCGCTGGGGGCAGCTGGAATCGCCGGCCTCCGGGCGCTGCGTGACCAGTTTCTCCATCGACTGGACCCGGCTGCACGGTGCGGGCCTCGACGACTGCTGGAACTGGAATCGCGGCCGGACCACTCTCGTGGTCAGTCTGGCCGGCGGGGCGCTCGGACCGCGCGGCATCGTGCGCTATGTGGGCCCGCCGGTCACCTCGGCGCCGGTCGACTATCTGCGGCGGCTCGGTGGACGGCAGTCGACGGCCCTGCTGGCGACGCTGCCGACCGGAACCCCGGTCTCCGCCCTGCCGCCCGACGACACCGGCAACGACGTGGCCTCCCCGGAGCTGCTCGCGGAGCTGCCGATCACCATCGGCCCCAATGGGCAGATCCTGGGATCGATCAGTGGCCGGCCCCAGCACGCGCTCGCCCTGCCGCTGTTCGACCCGGCGCGCTACAACCCGCGCCGGCGCACCATCGACGTGCACGCGGATCTGCCGGTGGCCCAGCAGATCGTGCTGCGCGCGATGGTGGTCGGCGCCGACGTCGAAGTGCATTCGGCCCGGCCGCACCGCTGGTCACAGCTGGTTTCCGCGGTCGGCGACCCGTCCTCGCTGCGGCTGGCGGCCGAATCCGGGCTCGCCGACGCCGAGGGCGGGACCGCCGGCAGCCCGGCCACCATCGCGGTGTTCGACCAGATGTCTCCGCGCGCCTCGACGGCGCACACCACGGTGACCATCAACGATCCGGGGACCTCGCGCCGCCGATCCGTGGATCTGGCGATCAACCAGGTCACCGCGACGTCGGTGGATGTCAGCATTCCGATGCGCACGGTGCGAGTGGATCTGATCGAGCCGCGCGGCGAGACCCGCTATTACGACAATCCGGCGCCCCCGGCGGCGGCAGGCGATAGACCGGCGATCACGGCCCCGCAGGTAGGTGGTCCTGGTGCCGACTGACGAATCGGGACGGTAATGTTGATCAATGTGGTGGCGGACTCCCAGACCGATGGTGATATTCAGCCTCCGGACGGCGACGACTCGCTAACACCCCGGCAGAGCGCGGCGGCGATCTTCTCCCGCCGCCTGTCGGAGCTGATCGCGGAATCCGTGGTGTCGACCGAGGACGGCTCGACCAGGTCGCTGACGCTGTATTCGCTGGCGCAGCACCTGGAACTGGCGTACCCGGATGTGCCGGTGTCGCAGTCGGGGCTGTACCGGCTGGTGCACGGGGAGGCGATCCCGCGGTTGGATCTGATCATCGCGCTGGCCCGGGTCTTCGATGTGCCGCCGGAGTATTTCGTCACCGAACGTCCGGACTGAATCGGCGAAAACTGTTCTCCCCAGCGGGAATAGTGCCGATGGGGCGCGGGTGTGATTGTCGCTACCATCCGGGATATGCCCGCCGAGGACCAGGGAGATCTCTTCCTTCGCCATCGCGGCGCGGTCCTGGACACGCTGCTCTCCGACCCGTCGTTCGGATCGCCCGAATTCGCCGCCGACGATGGCCCGGCCGCCGGTCCGTCGGCTACCGAACACCCGAATATCGTTGACTCCGTAGCGGATTCCGATTCGGTACCGTCGGTGCGCAAGGTGAGTTCCGGGCCGAAGGCCAGTGACCGGATCATGGCGCTGCTCAGCGGGGAATCGCCCGCCGGGTCCAGCCAACTCGAATTCACCTCGGATTTCTCCGAGCGTTCGGCGCGGCTCGGCGCGGCGGCGGAGGAATCCGAACAGCGGGCCGGTGCCGCCCCCGAAGCCCGGGAGAAGGCGGCCGAACGCACCTCGGCCGAGAGGCCGCAATTCCCGCAGGTGGTGCTGGCCCAGCTGCGCAAACCGAAGGTCGCCCTGGCCGTCGCCGCGGCGTTGGCCCTCGTGCTCGTGCTGGTGCTGGTCACCACGGGCGGTAAGAAGAGCAACCCCGATCAGTTGGCCGTGGTCACTCCGGTGGCCGCCGCACCTCCGTCGTCGAAGCCGGGCGCGGGCCCGGAATCGGCGCCCTCGGAGTCGAACAGCGCCCCCATCAAGGTCCGATCCGCGCAGGCGCACTGCCCGGCCGGCAGTACGGACGCGATGGACGCCTTCTCCGGTGAACCGGGCAAGGCGTGGTCCTGTGTGCGGGCATTCAAGATCGACGGGCAGGTCATGACGATCGACCTCGGCAAGAAATACCAGGTGGACTCCATCGGGATCGTCCCCGGCTGGGACAGCGTCGGCAGCGACGGTGCGGACCAGTGGAACAAGTACCGCACGGTGAGCCGGGTGTCGTATCTGTTCGACGATCCGACCGCGACGCGATATACGCAGCAGACACTGGATCAGCGCAGCCTCGTGGTCACCAAGATGTCTCCCGCGGTCAGCGCCTCGAAGATCACCTTGACGATTCAGCAGTCCAAGGGCGAGCCCTCGATCAACACCACCGCCATCTCCTCGATTGTGATCACGGGACATTGAAACCTCCGCATTCGATCTGCCAGTACTGCTCCCATCGCAATGGCGGAGACGAAACTCGTTGCGGCCATTGCGGAGCCCCGTTGCCGCTCGGTCCCGAGGTCCGTGTCGACGGCGGTGCCACCGGTCACCCGCTGCTGGCGGATGCCGCGCACACCGCATTGGAGGCCGGGCGCCTGATCGCGCGCACCGCGGGTGCGGCGGAGAAGGTGGGCGCCGAGGTCGCGAAGGCGGGTGAGGGCGCGACCAAAGCGGCGGCGGAGGCCGAAAAGGGCGCTGCCGCAATCGCTCTGCCGGAGGTCAGCTGGAAGGTCGCGATCGCCGCGATCGCCGCGCTGCTGGTGGTGGCCGTCGTGGTCATCCGTTCCTGTGCGGTGAACGCACCGCCGATGATCGGGCAGCTCACCCCCGTCGAGGCGCTGCCCGATCTGGTGCGGGCCGCTTCCTCGTGCCGGCATGTCGACAGCGGTCCCGCGGTGGACAACTGTGTGATCACGGCCGATCACCCGCTGTTGTCCGGCGGCATCACCGACGGCCGGCAACTGACCTTCACCGTGCGGGCCGATCCACCGCAGAATCTGACCGCGGTGGTCAACGGCTGGCGCGTCGCCGGCGGCACGGTCATCGCCGACGGCACGGTGTTCGTCGCCATCGGTCCTTCGGCAACGGTGTGGTATGCAGATACCCGCACCGGTCTGCGCATCGAGACGGCGACGTTCGCGAATCGTGCAGGCGCGCAGACATTTCTGTTCCGATCCGGTTTGGTTCGCTGAGAAACCGGGTAACGTCGCGCAATCCTTGTTACACTGAAGAACGTGCCGTTATTTAACGGCACGTTACAGACAGTCCGCAATACTGCGGTACCGATTCCGATCGCGGGAAGGCACGGGTCGATGGTGGCAACAACCCAGCAGACGATTTCATGGAAGCGATTCCGTGATGATCCGACAGATCTGGAGGCGGTGTACTTCCGCTGGATTCAGCCGGGAGCCGCGGCGCCGACGATCACCGACCGTGCCGAGCAGATCTTCCGGCATCATCTGGAGCTGGCCGCGGGGCGGCGGCCTGGAACCGCGGTGACCAGGCTGTATCGCGCCGGGGACGGCAGCGGTCTGGGGCCGGCGCTGCAGATCGTCAACGACGATATGCCGCTGCTGGTGGATTCGCTCACCGCGGCGCTGCAGCGCCTGGGCGCCACCGTGACCGAGGTGGTGCATCCGGTCTTCGACGTCCTGCGGGATCGGCGCGGCCGGTTGCGGGCGATCGCGCCCAGCGAGGGATTCGATGTGGCGCAGGCGAATTCGGCGAGCCGCTCGGAGGGCAGCGGCAACGTCGTCACCGAGTCGTGGATCCATGTGCAGCTGGGTGCCGGCGATTCCGACGCGGTGCTGGACCGGATCGAGCGGGCGCTGCCACCCCTGCTCGGCGAGATCCGCCAGGTCGCCCACGACACCGAGGCGATGACCCGCACGATGGGAACCCTGGCCGCCCGGCTGGATTCCGTACCGCAACCGTCCGCGACCGAGGCGGCCGAATGCGCGCAGTTGCTGCGCTGGCTGACCTCCGGGCACTTCACCTTGCTGGGATACGGCTACTACCGGGTACATCCCGGCGCCGACGGACCGGAGCCGCAACAGGTTTCGGGCACCGGACTCGGCGTGCTGCGCAACGGTTCGGGTGTGGACGTGGGCGCACCCGCGACCGGTTCCGAGCAGATCCTGCGGCTGTCCAACGGTTCCCTGGACTCGCTGCTGCCGGGCTCGCCGGATGTGTACGTGGTCAGCGTCGCCGACTACGCGGCCGAGACCACGCCCTCGGTCGCCGGTCAGGTTGTGGGCGAACACGTTTTCGTGGGCACCTTCACCGTCAGCGGCTTCCACGAGAACATCCTCGACATCCCGGTGATCTCCCGCCGCGTCCACCAGGTCATCGAATGGGCGGGCCTGGCGCTGAATTCGTTCTCCGGCCAGGCGCTGCTGGAGATGTTGCAGACCTTCCCCCGCGTCGAACTGTTCTCCACCGATGCGCGCCGCCTCTTCGAAACCGTCTCGGCCGTCATGAATCTCGGGCTGCGGCGCCAGATCCGGCTGTTCCTGCGCCGCGATGTGGGCAGCAACGCCGTGTACTGCCTCGTGTACCTGCCGCGCGACCGCTACTCGACCGAGGTGCGGTTGCGGATGCACGAGATCCTGCGCCGCGAATTCGACGCCGAGCAGATCGCCTATTCGGCGCGTGTCACCGAATCCGAGCTCGCCGTCGTCTATTTCACGGTGCACCGCGGTGCCGACGCCGAACCGGCGGATATCACCGAATCCAACCGCGAACGCATTCAGGACCTGCTGTTCGCGACCACCCGCAGCTGGAGCGACCGGCTGGTCAGCGAGGCCGCGGGTATCGCCGAGATCGCCGCGCCGGTCGTCCAGGACTACGCGACCGCGTTTCCGGCGACCTATCAGCAGGAATACGAGCCCGCGCGGGCGCTCGACGACCTGTGCCGGCTGCAGCGTCTGGCCGACGGGCAGATCGATACCGATCTCTACCGCACCGCCGGCGCGCCCTCGGGGGAGTGGCGCTTCACGCTGTACGTCGCCGGGACCGAGGTGTCGCTGAGCCGGGTGCTGCCGCTGCTGCACAGCCTGGGCATCGAGGTCGTGGAGGAAAAGCCCTACCGGCTCGAACTGCCCGGCGACAGCACGCGGTGGATCTACGACTTCGGCCTGCGGGTCGCGCCGAACACGCTGCGCGGCAGCGGCGACGGCGATCCGGAGGCCGATCTGGATCGCGCCGTGGCGCTGGAATCCCTGCCGGACACCAGTATTCGTAAACGCCTGCCGGAGGCCGTGTCGGCGATGTGGTTCGGCGACAGCGAGGTCGACGGACTCAACGAACTCGTCCTGCGGGCCGGACTGCACTGGCGCCAGATCGCGATGCTGCGCGCCTACGCGAAATATCTGCAGCAGGCGGGATTCGCCTACACCTTCGCCAACATCACCCGGGTGCTGCTGGCGCAGCCGAGCACCGCGCGCGCCTTCACCGAATTGTTCGAGGCGTATTTCGATCCCGAACACCTCGGACCGGTCGCTACCGCGCGGGCCGCGGCCATCTCGTCGCGGCTGCAGGACGAAATCGACGCCGTGGTGAGCCTCGACACCGACCGGATTCTGCGGGCGATTCTCGGGCTGATCACAGCGACCCTGCGCACCAACTACTTCCGCCGCGACGAGGACGGAAATCCGCCCGGACATCTGTCGTTCAAATTCGATCCGCACGCCATCGCCGAATTGCCCCGTCCGCGGCCGCAGTTCGAGATCTTCGTGTATTCGCCGCGGGTCGAGGGCGTGCACCTGCGTTTCGGTGCGGTGGCGCGCGGTGGGCTGCGGTGGTCGGATCGCCTGGAGGATTTCCGGACCGAGATTCTGGGTCTGGTGAAGGCGCAGGCGGTGAAGAACGCGGTGATCGTGCCCGTGGGCGCGAAGGGCGGGTTCGTGGTGAAGCGCCCGCCGGCCGCGACCGGTGATGCGGCGGCCGACCGCCAGGCCATGCAGGCCGAGGGTATCGCCTGCTACCGCACCTTCATCTCGGGACTACTCGACCTGACCGACAATGTCGACCACGCCGGTGGTGAGGTGATCCCGCCGCAGCGGGTGGTGCGCCGCGACGGTGACGACACCTATCTCGTGGTGGCCGCCGACAAGGGCACCGCCACGTTCTCCGATATCGCCAACGAGGTTGCGCAGCACTACGACTTCTGGCTCGGCGATGCGTTCGCGTCGGGTGGTTCGGCGGGGTATGACCACAAGGCGATGGGGATTACCGCGAAGGGTGCGTGGGAGAGTGTCAAGCGGCATTTCGCGGAGATGAATGTCGATACCCAGCGTGAGGAGTTCACGGTGGTGGGTGTCGGGGATATGTCGGGGGATGTGTTCGGTAACGGGATGTTGTTGTCGGAGCATATTCGGTTGGTGGCGGCGTTCGATCATCGGCATATTTTCATCGATCCGGATCCGGTGGCGGGGTCGTCGTTCGCGGAGCGGAAGCGGTTGTTCGGGTTGGCGCGGTCGTCGTGGGCGGATTACGACACCTCGCTGATCAGCGAAGGCGGCGGTGTGTTCGATCGCTCCGCCAAGGCCATCGCGATCACGCCGCAGATCCGCGCCGCACTCGATCTGGATCCGGGCGTGAGCACGCTGTCGCCGCCGGAGATGATCCGGGCGATCCTGCTGGCGCCGGTCGATCTGCTGTGGAACGGCGGTATAGGCACCTACATCAAGGCCAGTACCGAATCGCACGCCGACGTGGGCGACAAATCCAACGACGCCGTGCGGGTCGACGCGGATCTGTTGCGGGTCAAGGTGATCGGTGAAGGTGGCAACCTGGGCGCCACCGCGCTCGGGCGGATCGAGTTCTGCAAACTCGGCGGCCGGATGAATACCGACGCTCTCGACAATTCCGCCGGCGTGGACTGCTCCGACCACGAGGTGAACATCAAAGTGCTTCTGGGAGCGGCGATTTCCTCCGGCGAGCTGGCGGAGTCGGACCGTAATGCCCTGCTGGCCGAGATGACCGACGAGGTCTCGGCACTGGTGTTGCGCGACAACATCTCCCAGAACTTCCGGATGGGTCTGTCGCGGTCGAACGCGGCGGCCATGGTGGGGGTGCACCGGCGGTTGATCGCGGAACTGGAGACGCGGCGCGGCGTGGATCGGCAGCTCGAGGCATTGCCCTCGGATGCCGAACTGGACCGGCGCGCCGCGGCCGGCGCCGGGCTGACCTCACCGGAACTCGCCAATCTGCTCGCGCACGTGAAGCTTTCGCTCAAGTCGGATCTGCTCAGCGGTGATCTGCTGGACAGCAGTGCGTTCGAAGCGCTGCTGCCCGGTTACTTCCCGACACCGCTGCGGGAACGCTTCGGCGCCGCGATCGGCCGCCATCCGCTGCGCCGGGAGATCCTGGCCACCATGGTGGTCAACGATATGGTCGACTACGGCGGCATCACCTACGCCTTCCGGCTCGCCGAGGAGGCCGGCGCCACCACCGACGACGCGGTGCGCGCCTTCACCGCGGCCGTGGAGATCTTCGATCTGCGGGCACTGTGGGAGCGCATCCGCACCACGCCGATGCCGGCGGCGGCGCGCAACGAGCTGGAGATGGAGACCAAACGCACGCTGGATCGGGCGGCGCGCTGGCTGCTGACCAACCGGCCGCAGCCGATCGCGGTCGGCGCCGGTATCGCGCGCTACCGCGACGGGGTGCGCGCGCTGGCGGCGCGGGTGCCGGCCTGGCGGCCCGGTGCGCTCGCCGACGATCTGATGTCGCGCTCCGGCGGACCGATCGGTCACGGCGCCCCGCGGGAGTTGACGGAGGAGGTGTTCCTGCTGATCCATCGGTTCCCCCTGCTGGACGTGCTCGACATCGCCGACATCTGCGAACGCGATGCCGACGAGGTGGCCGCGCTCTACTACGCGCTCGACGCCCACTTCGACATCCAGCGGCTGCTGTCCGCGGTGGCCGGACTGGACCGGGGAGATCGCTGGCAGACGTTGGCGCGCCTGGCCGTTCGCGAGGATCTCTACGATTCGCTGCGCTCGCTCACCGCCGACGTGCTGACCACCACCGAACCGGTCGACACCCCCGAGGAGAAGATCGCCTACTGGGAATCGACCAACCGTTCCCGCCTCAGCCGTGCCCGCGCGGCACTCGGGGAGATCTTCACCTCCGAAGCCCACGACCTGGCGACCCTGTCGGTGGCCGCGCGCCAGGTCCGCAGCATGGTCGGCAGCGCCGAAACGACGGCGACGGTGCCCAGCTGACCTGCCGGTGGGTTCGGGTGCGCCGCCTGGGACCGGCACACCCGAACCCGCTCCGGAAGCCCGCCGACGCCGCCCACCCGAACCCGGGTGGGCGGCGTCGGTATATGCGAAACATGCCGGGCACGCGATGATCTCAGTGGCTACCGCAGGGATGGCGACGAACGACGCCCGGTGGGTTCGGCAACGCGATCACTCACGGCCGACGCGGTGCCGGGGGTGACCAGCCCAGCGGCTCACGCCTCGGCGGCAGTTCCGCAGGTGCCGCAGAACCGCGCTGCCGCAGGGAGTTCCGCACCGCATTCGGTGCAGTGACGCGGGGCGGCGGCCAACCGGGTCCCGCAGTGCATACAGAATCGCGCGGTGCGGGGATTGTCGGTAGCGCAGGATGCGCAGGTCACGTGTTCCGACGCGGCGGAATCGTCACCCTCGGGCCGTGGCGCCGCGGATGAAGGCCCCGATCCGACGCCCGAGGGGGAGCCCGGCGTCGCGGATGCGTCGGCCCCGGCGGTAGGTGGCGGTTGCAGGGCGGGTCGGCCCGCGGGCTGACCGAACGGCGGCGCGGGCGGGGGCGGGGTTTGCTGCGTGGCCCACGGCACCGTCGACTGCTGCCCCATGCCCGCGATCGCGTTGAGACCCAGTGCGGCGCCGAGGAATCCACCTTCGCCGCCGCCGCCGTGCGAATGCGCCATACCCTGCCCCGCGCCCAGGGCCATTTCCCCGGCGGCGTAACGCTGGAAATCGCCGGCGAGCCGGATGTAGGTGACATCCTTGGCGAGTCGTTTGAGTCGCTCGGCGTCCTCGGGCGCCAGGGTGATGTCGAAATTCCCCATGCGCGAAATCCGCATTCCGTAGTCGTACAGCGTGAGATTGGTCTGACGCACCACCGCCGACTCGATCGACTGCAGTTGCGCCGAGAGGCCGAGCACCTGCCAGTCGCCCTGCGAGATGCCGTGCGACACGGTCATCTTCATCGACTTGAGCAGCAGATCCGCGCACCAGGCCTGAATTCCGGCAGGATCGGTGAGGTCGGTGGTGCCGACGAGGGAGGTGATCAGTTGCGCGGGATCGCGCACGGCCAGGGCGAATTCGCCGAAGACGCGCAGCGTCACGATCTGCTCGCTGGCCGGGTCCACGATGTCGTCGAGCCGGCCGCCGAATCTGACGCCCGCGAATTCGCGCGTGGAGACGAAATACAGCTCCGCGCGGTAGAAGTTGTTGCCGGTGACCGAGTCCACCAGTGCGCCCAGCACCGGCAGTTCGTCGGCGTCGACGCGATGGCGGCCCGGTCCCATCGTCGCGACGACCCGGCCGGACTTGACGAACAGCGCGATCTGATCGGCGTTGACGATCGTCCGGCTGTAGCGCCGGATGTTCAGATCGGGCCACTTGTAGACCAACTGGTCCTTGCGGCCGTCCGGGACGGCGATGAATTCCCGCTCGAACCAGGCCATATCCTCGCCCTTTCTCGGCCGTTGTCGTTATCCAGCGTACCGATACCTATCGGTATGGTCTACCGCCAACCGTGGCGGAGGGGATTTCCGTTGTGTTACAACCTATCCCACGTATTGAACGTGCCGTTGAATGACGGTACATTGCCCATAGATATGATCGCCGTCACGTGAAAGGTCCTCCCCCATGACAACTGTTCGACCTCCCTCGGAGGCGACGGCGCCCGCGGACGCGCTGCATGCCGAGGATGCGGGCTATCACAAATCGCTGCGCCCCCGCCAGCTGCAGATGATCGCCATCGGCGGTGCCATCGGCACCGGCCTGTTCCTCGGCGCGGCCGGCCGCCTG